>JAEZGD010000742.1 GCA_023417165.1 Planctomycetota bacterium | reverse complement strand
CCGCGCTTCGCCTTCGAGAAGTTCCCCGAAGCCGACGCGACGCTGACCACGCAAATGAAGAGCGTCGGCGAAACCATGGCGATTGGCCGCACGTTCAAAGAATCGTTCCAAAAAGCACTGCGCGGCTTGGAAGTCGGCAGCTTCGGCTTTGGCTGCGATAGCAAAGACCTGTGGGACACCGAAAAGCAGCCCAGCTACGACGAGATTCGCGCGAAGCTCAGCACGCCCAACGCCGATCGCGTGTGGTACCTGCGTTACGCCTTGAAGCACGGCATGTCGCAGGAAGAGATCTTCAGCCTGACGCACATCGACCCGTGGTTCCTCGATCAATTGTCCGAGATTGTCGAAACCGAAAACGAGCTGCGGGCGATTCCCGGCTTGCAGCAGGTCGATCGCGCTACGATGAAGCGCGCCAAGCAAATGGGCTTCAGCGACAAGCAGCTCGCGACCATTTGGGGCAGCAGCGATATCGAAGTCCGCGCGGTGCGCAAACAGCTTGGCGTCATCACGACCTTCAAGTCGGTTGATACCTGCGCCGCCGAGTTCGAGGCCTATACGCCCTACTATTACTCGACCTATGAAGACGAGGACGAAGTCCCGGCCAAGGGCGATAAGAAACGGGTGATGATCCTGGGCGGCGGTCCCAACCGCATCGGCCAAGGGATCGAGTTCGACTATTGCTGCTGTCACGCTAGCTTCGCGCTGCGCGAGATGGGCATCGAATCGGTGATGGTTAACAGCAATCCCGAGACAGTCAGCACCGACTACGACACCAGCGACATGCTGTTCTTCGAACCGCTCACGGTCGAAGACGTACTAAATATCTGCGATCGCGTGCAACCCGATGGCGTGATCGTGCAATTTGGCGGACAAACGCCGCTGAACCTCGCCAGAGCGCTGTGGAACGCTGGCGTGCCGATCATTGGCACCAGCGTCGATACGATCGAAGCGGCCGAAGATCGCGAGAAGTTTGCGCTGCTGGTCGAACACCTGGGACTGAAGCAGCCCGCCAGCGCGATCGCACGCAACATGGCGCAGGCCCGCGCCGAGATCGAGCGCGTCGGCTTTCCGGCGCTGGTGCGTCCGAGCTTCGTGCTGGGCGGACGCGCGATGGAAATCTGCTATGACATGGCGCAGTTCGAGCGCTATGTCGCCGAAGCGTTCGTCGTCGCTCAAGGCCAGCCGGTGCTGATCGATCGCTTCCTGGAAGATGCCACCGAAGTCGACGTCGATTGCATCAGCGACGGACAAGACGTGATCGTCGCAGGCATCATGGAGCATATCGAAGAAGCCGGCGTGCATAGCGGCGACAGCGCGTGCGCCATTCCGCCGTACAGCCTGCAAGGGCCGGTGGTGCAAGAGATTCGCGAAGCCACGCACGCCATGGCGCGTTACTTGAACGTCATCGGCCTGATGAACGTGCAGTTTGCGGTCAAGAAAGAAGATGGCCGCTACAACGTCTATGTGCTGGAAGTCAATCCACGCGCCAGCCGCACGGTGCCCTTCGTCGCCAAGGCGACAGGTATGCCGGTCGCCAAGATTGCCGCCAAGGTGATGGCCGGCGCGACCTTGAAGGACCTGGGCATCGACCGCGAGCCGATTCCGCGGCACGTGTCGGTCAAAGAAAGCGTGTTCCCCTTCCGCAAGTTCGCCGGCGTCGACATCGTGCTCGGCCCCGAGATGCGTTCCACCGGCGAAGTCATGGGCATCAGCGAGCGGTTCTCGATCGCATTCGCAAAGGGCCAATTGGCCGCCGGCACGGTGCTGCCCAAGGAAGGCAAGATTTTCCTCAGCGTGACGCGGCGTCATAAGGAAGCCTGCGCCCCGCTGGCCAAGCGGTTGGTCGAAATGGGTTTTGAGATCCTTTCGACCGAAGGAACGGCGCGCACGCTCGAGGAGCATGGCGTGCCGGTCGCGCGGCTGAAGAAGCTGGCCGAAGGGCATCCTAACCTGCTCGACTACATGATCGATGGCCATGTGAAGCTGGTGATGAACACGCCCAGCGGTAAGGGCGCGCGAACCGACGAAGGTCGCATTCGCGCCGCCGCCGTGCAGCATGGCGTCCCCTGCATCACCACGCTGCAGGCTGCCGAAGCCGCCGTCAAAGCCATGGAAGCTCTCCGCGAAGAAGAGATGGATATCGAAGCCTTGCAAGATCGCTTCCCGGTCGAGCAGGAAGCGCGGGTGTAAGCGACCGAGCGAAGTCCTATAGACCTTCTGGAGCTTTCATAAGCCGCGCCAACTTGGCGCGGCTTTTTTGTTTGCTGGGCGCGATCGCGTTCGCTACGATGCGCGGTGGGTGGGGATACTTATCAGAGGATTTCCATGTTGCGCCATCTTTTGTTGATCGTATCCGCGTTCAGTCTCGTCGTCTTCGTCGGTAGCGCAAGTGCTCAAGAGCCACCGCCGGTGCCGAGCGAGGCGTTAGAGTTTGAAGTCACGTTCGCGCGCTGGACGCTGGCCAAAGACGCCGAAATGCCCTCGCCCCAGGCCGACAAAATCGACCTCGGGGC
>JAEZGD010000705.1 GCA_023417165.1 Planctomycetota bacterium | reverse complement strand
GGCCGGGGCTTCGCGCGGGCTAAGCGCGGCCCACTGGCGAGGGGCGTGCACGCCGAGGTTGCCACGAATCTTAACCAGATCCTTGTCGAATCTTGCTGCGCGCATCGGTAAACTGTCTGACGACGTTTGTGGTTCGATTCTCCTACCGCTTGCTCCCCGCCTATCATGCCGCTCTCGCATCTGCTCCCCCATTCGCTTCCTGCCGGATTATCGCGTCGTCACTTTTTGGCTGCTGGAGCCACGCTCGGCGCTTGGTCGTTGTGGACGCGCCAGACCTATGGCATCACACGCCAGGCGATCAAGCTAAGCGATTATCCGTTCTCGCTCGGCGTGGCCTCTGGCGATCCCGCGCCCGATGGCTTTGTCCTGTGGACTCGGCTCGCGCCCAAACCGCTCGAAGCAGGCGGCGGCATGCCGCCAGAGAACATCGCGGTGCGCTGGCGTGTAGCAACCGACGAAAAGTTCGCCAACGTCGTGCGCGAAGGTGTCGAAACAGCGCTGCCGCAAGACGCTCATAGCGTGCACGTCGAGGTGGCGGGACTGCCGGCCGATCGCTGGTACTTCTATCAATTCGATGCCGCGGGCGAGAGCAGCCCGATCGGCCGCGCACGCACTGCGCCGCCGGCAGATGGTCTGCCAGAGCGACTGAAGTTCGCCTCCGTTTCGTGCCAGCATTTCGAGACCGGCTACTATCCGGCCTACGAATACATGGCCAAGGAAGGGCTGGACCTGGTCTTTCATCTCGGCGATTACATCTATGAATATGGCGGCATCGACAAACGCGTCCGCAAGCACGTGGGAGCCGAGATTAAGTCGCTCGACGATTACCGTGTGCGGCACGCCCAGTACAAGAGCGATCCCGACCTGCAAGCCATGCACGCGGCTTGCCCCTGGATCGTGACGTGGGACGATCACGAGTTCGACAACAACTGCGCCGGCGCGATTAGCGAGGAGGCCAAGGTCACCGCGGCTGACTTTTTGGTGCGTCGCGCGGCGGCTTATAAAGCCTATTACGAACACATGCCGCTGCGTCGCGCTTGCTTGCCGAAGGGGCCAGACATGCAGCTCTATCGCAGCATGAAGTACGGCCGGCTGGCCGAGTTCTTCGTGCTCGATACGCGGCAGTATCGCACCGATCAGCCCTGTGGCGACGGCAACAAGCCGCAATGCCCTGCCGCGCTCGACGAGCAAGGCACACTGCTCGGCAGCGCGCAAGAAGCCTGGCTTAACAAGTCGCTGCTGTCGTCGACCGGTTCGTGGAACGTGCTGGCGCAACAAGTGATGATGGCGCGCGTCGACCGTAAGGCCGGCGAGGAAGAAGGCTACAGCATGGACCAATGGCCAGGCTACGAAGCCAACCGCCGCCGTGTGCTCAAGACCTTCGGCGAAGGCAAAGTGTCGAACCCCGTCGTGCTCGCAGGCGATATTCATACCAACTGGGTCAACGACCTGCTGATCGATTTCGACGACGCGGGCAGCCGCACGGTGGCAACGGAGTTCGTCTGTACCTCGCTCACTTCTGGCGGCAACGGCGTGCAAAAGGGCAAGAATCACGACGAACTCCGAAGCGAAAATCCCTTCGTCAAAATGTGGAATGCCGAGCGCGGCTATATCTCGTGCGAGGTCACTCCACAGCAGTGGACGGCCCACTATCGCGTGACTCCCGACGTCACTAAACGCCATTTGCCGGTCGTAACCCGCGCCAGTTTTGTGGTCGAGGCAGGCAAACCCGGTGCGGAACTCGCGTAGAATAGAGGAAGAAGCGGCGCGCTGCCGCTTCGCTCCTTTTGTCTTCGTGATACGCCGATGTCCGCCCACGTCCTGCATACGTTGCACGAACGCCAGTTCGAAGCGAACCGCTTTGTCTATCCGGTGCTGAGCCGGCGTTCGAAAGGGATCTCGCTGGGGGTGAACCTCAACCCTGACAAGGTCTGCAACTTCGATTGCATCTATTGCCAGGTCGATCGCACCACCACCAGCGAGACGCGGTTCGTCGGCACGCAGCAGTTGCTCGTCGAACTCGAAGAGCTGCTCAAGCTGGCCTCCAGCGGCGAGTTGTTCCAGCACTCGAAGTTTCGTGACACGCCGGACAAGTGGCGTCGCTTGAACGACATGGCGTTCAGCGGCGACGGCGAACCGACGACCTACACCAACTTCGACGAGATCATCGCCGCGTGCGCCGATTTGAAGCGCCGGCTGGGGCTCGACGACGTGAAGATGGTGTTAATCACCAACGCCAGCATGTTTCATCGGCCGCACGTGCAGCGCGGCCTGGCGATCCTCGATCAAGACCAAGGCGAGATCTGGGCGAAGCTGGACGCGGGGACCGAAGCGTACTTCAAGCTGATCGATCGCACGAAGATTCCGTTCCGCCAGGTGCTGCAAAACATCACCGCGGCCGCGCAAGTGCGACCGCTGGTGATTCAGTCGCTGTTCATGCGCGTCAATGGCGAGCCGCCGACCCTGGACGAACAACTGGCCTATTGCGAGCGGCTGAACGAAGTCGTGGCGGCCGGCGGCAGCATCAAGTTGGTGCAGATCTACACCATCGCGCGCCGCCCTGCCGAGAGCTATGTCGCGCCGCTCAGCGATGCCGAAGTCGACGCGCTGCGCGACCTCGTGCAGCAGCAGACTGGCCTCGCCGTCGAAAGCTACTACGGCGCTAGTTGAATCGCTTCCGTAGGACGAAGCCGTGCTTCGTCCATGCTGCCATTTCGCGCCGGGGGTTTTTCAACATGGCACGGTCTTGCGCGCGTCGTCCGAAGTCCTTGTCTGACAGCAGCATAAGTGCGATTTTCGCAGGTCGTTTTCACATCGTACTTGTTGAAAAACTCCCTC
>JAEZGD010000693.1 GCA_023417165.1 Planctomycetota bacterium | reverse complement strand
CGCGACTGCCGCGCCAGACCTGGAACTTCTGCACGAACTTTCCGACCAGCGTGCCGCGGCGATCGAGCAGTCGCCCGGTGCTGGTGATTTCGCCCATCGCGGTGCTGCAAGCGGTGACTTCCACCTTGTCGGCGGCCATGACGGAATAGACAGCGCCCTCGTCGGTGTCGCCATCGCCATCAGCCATGCGCAGCGCCACCTGCTGCGAGAGCCGATTATTGCGGGCGTTGTATTCGTGAATCGATTGCAGCGCGCCGGTGGTGGTGTTGATGAGGACTTCGAAGTACTCGTTGCGCAGCGTGTTGCCTTCGGCCAGCAGCACTTCCTTTTTGCTCGGCTTCGTCGCTTCTTTGGCCGGCGCGACCCAGGCAAAACCCATTGGCGGAACGTCGATAACCACATGCTTGACGTTGCCTGCGTCCGCCGCGGCATAGATCGGACGTCCGACCGGCGGCAAGCCGGCCAATTCGGGAAGTTGCACGCCGATGCGCCGCACATAGCTGGCGGGATTGAAGACCAGCGAACCTTGCTCGGACGCCGCCTTGGCGGTCGGAATCACCTGCGCGAGGTCTGCGGCGGCACCGGTCAGGCCGGTCGCCAATTCGCGATCAAGCGCATCGCCTTCGCGCTCACGGGCGGCAGCATCTTCGACACACGCATCAATGCGAGCGCTGAACGACTCGCACTCGGGCGTTTTGCCGCCACGCACGAGCGCCGCCAACGTGCTCAGCGCGGTGCGCGCTTGCTCAGCGGCGCGACGCTGCCAATAGCGCATGACGCTTGAAAGCGGATCGGGCGTGCGGCGAATGACCTGCTGCTTCAAATAGGGTGCGCGATACTGATCGACGGCATGCCGATCCAGGAGCGACGGCACATCGGTCTTTTCAAAATAGGACTCGATTGTCAGGAACTGCCCCAGCGCCGGGCAATACTTCGCGATGCGGCGCAAGTCATCGAACCACACACTCGCCTGTCCGGGCCAATGGGCCAGACAGACCGACGCCACGTGGTCGCGGTCCATTGACTCGCCGAGCTTGATCGCGAGGTTCAGGAAAGTCTCGGGCTTGCTGGCGTCGTAAGGCGGTTTGGCAATCGTGTCGAGCGCGGTACCGTCGGTCCCTTCCCAGCGGATCTTAAACTGCGAGCCTTCCGGCACGCGGCCATCTTCAAACGGCACATGCAGACCACCAACAAAGCCGAGCCGCGACAACAACTGCGGCATGATCGGACTGAGACCGAAACGATAACGCCCAAAGATCGTGGGCCGCCGGCCTAACAGTTCTTCATAGGTCGCCAGGCCCGTTTGAAAATCGGCTAGCAGCGACTCGCGCGCGAGCAACGGGGTTTGACCTTCGTGGCAATGGCCACCGACAATTCCGACACGCTGTGCGGCGACGGCATCGCGCAACAGCGCGAGCGTCTCGGGCTCTTGCTTGGCGATCAGCGAGAGGGTTTCGCCAGAGAGCAGCAAGTTGGTGGTTTGTGGCACCGCATCCGCGCCCGCAGCCGGTTCCGTTTTGCGAATCTCTTCCCGCAAGCTCTTGCCGATGGTCGTGGGACCAACCAGCGTCAGATCCAGCACGAAGGCTTCGACCGGATAATAACGATCACGCTCTTCGGCCAGCAGGTTGAAGCACGCTTGCAGGCGTTCGCGCGCTTGATCGTAGTCGCCGCTGACGGCTGCCTTGGCGGCGGTCACGGCGACGTTCTTGAAGTGCACTTCGTCCAGATTGCTCGCGTATCGCATCTGCCGCGTCAGCAGTTGCACCTGCAAATAGCAGTAGCCCAGCGCGAGGAAGTCGTCGGCCAGTTCGGTCGGCACGCCGGCATCGCCGCCATCGAGTTCTTGCAGCGCGGCGGCGACAATTTCCGACCGTACATGCTGCTTGCGAACGACGACCGCCCCCTGCTCTTTCGCCCGTTGGGCAAAACCGGTGGGCAGTTCACTCGCGCCAACCGACGGAATAACGATCAATCGCCCTTCGAGGTCCTCCGGCGGAGTATCGCAACGGCACCACGTGACAACCGCTTCGGCCGCGGCAATCAATGCCGGATGCCAGAGCGCCGTCCAATTGGCAAGCAATCCTTCGGCCGCTTCGCCAGTGTGGTAGAGAGGGAAATCCTCCAAGCTATGACAGGGCAGAGCGATGATTAGCTGCTGGTACTTCATCGGCAATCGCAGGGCGGGCGGCAGGGCTAGAATCTGCCTCCAGCGTAGTCGGCAATCACCGCTAAAGCGAGAGGGGAACCACCCAAGTCGCGGGGTGGCTGAGCCCTTGGCAGCCGCACGATCGGCAGAAGCCTTGCGACCTACGCGTCGAACAACACGCGCATCAAATCGCGCGCGCCGAGCGGTCGCACATTGGCGAAGGTCTCGCCTGCCGCGAACCCACACGCCGCCCCGGCAATCAGAGCCGCGCCGCGCACGCGCTCATAGACATACGCCTTCTCGTCCGGAAACTGCGAGCCATAGCAGCGCACCGCTTGCAGCTTCGTTTCCAGCGTGTCGCTGATATCGATCGTGAAGTGGTTGGCGTTGCCTTCGAGCACGTTTGGCTCAAACGCCAGGCGAAAATAAAGCTGCTGCGAGATCGTATGCACCGGCAGATGATCGAAGTGTTGATCCCACTTCGTCAGCCGCGAGTAAAACACGGCCGCATCGGTGATCTGCATCGCTTGCCAATGGTCGGGCGAAGCGAGCGGCGTCTTGCCGCCAAAACCAATCACCACGCGCGGGCGATACTTGCGAAACTCTTTGGCCAGCGCTACGCGGGTTTCAAAACTATCGAACAAGCGGCGATTCGGCAGATCCAAAATTACCCGCTGATCAATGCCGAGCGTCTCGGCCGCCAGGCGCGCCTCTTCGCGACGAAACTCGGGTCCCGGCGACAGCGGCGTCGGCTCGCCATCGGTCAAATCGATAATGCCTACCTTGTAGCCTTGCTTGGCCAACTTGGCGAGCGTGCCGCCACAAGCGATTTCCACATCGTCGGGATGCGCGCCAACGGCAATGACATCAAGCTGCGGATAGTCAGACATGGCAGGCTCTCGCTGGCGAGCGATCAATTTCAGGCAGGCTTCACCGCCGAAACCAAGAACGTGGGGCTCATGGCTTCAAAGCGCATGCGTTCAAGCTGTTGCACGCCGCGCGCGATGTTGACCATCCAGACGGAAGCATCGCCTGCTGCCGACTGCAGACATTCCTGCACCGCGTTCAGGTTCTCGATACTGCCGACATTGGCGACCAGACGGCCGCCCGGCTTGAGCTTCGCAAACGCTTGTTCGACGATGCCGCGCACGTGCCGGCCCGAACCACCGACAAAGATGGCATCGGGCTGCGGCAACTTCTCCCAAGCTTCGGGAGCTTGCCCCAGCACGGGCGTCAGGTTGCGAACACCAAAACGTTCGGCATTGGCGGTGATGAGCGCGTGATCTTCGGGATCCATTTCGATCGCATAGACCTTGCCGCCATTGGCCAGCCGCGCGGCTTCGATGGCGACCGAGCCGCTGCCTGCGCCGACATCCCACACGACGCTGGTTGGGCCCAAATCCATTTCCGAGAGCGCGATCGCGCGCACTTCGGCCGGCGTGAGCAAGCCACGCTTGGGTTGCGACTGCAGGAAGGCTTCGTCGGCGTTGCCAAACAGCCGCGTACCGACCATCGCGGTCGGACGATCCGGCACGTTCGGCTTACGCACCAGCACCATCACGTTCAGCGGGCTGAAGGTGTTTTCGGCAATGTCCGACAGCTCGCCTTGGGTGACGCGTTCGTCCGGAGCGCCGAGGTTCTCGCAAACATAGGCGGTGAAGTAATCGATCTGCCGCTCGACCAACGCCTTGGCGACGGCCGAGGGGGGCTGTTCTTGCGTGGTAAACAAGCCAACCTTTTCAGCGGTGCGAATCTTTTCGACCACGTGGTCCAGCGACTGCGACGCCAGGTTCGTCAGGTACGCTTCGTCCCACGTTTCCTTCAGCCGCGCGAACGCCAACTGCATGCTGCTGACGTGCGGCACGACCTCAAACCGCTCTTTGCCCAGGCGGTCGGTCAGGTAGCGGGCGGTGCCATAGAACAGCGGGTCGCCTTGGGTCAGCATGACGATGCGCTTGTCAGGCGTTTGTCCGATGCGCTCGACGATCGCATCCAGATCGCCACCCATGTCCAGGCGTTGCGCCTTGCCGGCGGGCACCGCCCGGAGTGCTCGATCGCCACCCACCAGCAGATCGGCATCGCGAATGAGTTGCTGCGCGGTGGCGGTCAGGCCGTCCATTCCGTCGTCACCAATGCCGACGATGTAAACCTTTTGCGGCGTAGCCACGAGGCATCCTTCCAGGCTGCAAGGAGAGAGACTTAGGAGGAGTTGATTCTACGGGATTCGGGGAACAGTCGGAAGGAGGAAAGAAGGGGCGAGGGACGAGGGGCGAGTGATAAGAAAATTCGAAATCCGAATGTCAAAATTCGAAGGATCGAAACGAAGGCAGGTTCCGGTCGCGGGGTTCCTTGCTTACTCGCCACTCGCC
>JAEZGD010000591.1 GCA_023417165.1 Planctomycetota bacterium | reverse complement strand
CCCGGGCCGGTGTGCGCGAAAAGCTCGGCAAGCAGGTGACGATCGGCAACGGTCATGCCACGCCGCCGAATCTGGCGTTTCTCGATCCTGAGAAAAAGCTGAAGCACCTGGGCGCGGATATCTCGGTCGCCGAGGCGATCGCCTGTCACGATGTGCTGATCATTCTCGATACCAGCGCCTGGGCGCAACTGGGTCCGATGCGCGAAGTGATCGAAGGTTCGTCCGCCATTAAGTTGCTGGTCGATCATCACGTTGGCGAAGATGAACTGGGCGCGCAACTGTTCAAGAATACCTCGGCTGAAGCGACCGGCCGCCTGGTGATGGAAGCGGCCGACGCGATGCAAGTGGCGTTAACGCCTGCGATGGCGGAGCCGCTGTTTGCCGCCATCGCCACCGATACCGGTTGGTTCCGATTTGGTTCGGCCGGCGCAGGCACCTATCGCCTGGCGGCAAAGTTGATTGAAGCCGGCGCGAGTCCTCCGTCGATTTACGCATCGTTGTACGAACGCGACACGCTGGGCCGTGTGAAACTGCGCGGCCTGATCTTGGAACGTGTCGTCACCGAGTGCGATGGTCGCTTGGCCCATACGCACGTGTTGAAAGAAGACTTCGTCACCACCGGCGCGCTGCCCAGCGATACCGAAGACGTCATCAATATGACGCTGGCCATTGAGGGGACGCAGTTCGCTGTGATTCTGGTCGAACAGGCGACCGGCGGCTTCAAGGTCAGCTTCCGCAGTCGCTGCCAGCTCGATTGCAACGAAATCGCCCGACGATTCGGCGGCGGCGGCCATAAAGCGGCGGCTGGAGCGTTCGTCACCGGCGATTATGCAACTGCCAGTCGCCAAGTTCTTGACGTCGTGCGCGACGCCATGCGATAATCTGCCGCTGGAAGTAACGATCCCACCATGATTTACAGCGTTTGCCATTGGCTCGTCACACCGCCGTGCGACCAGCCGTGCAAGCGTCCCGCCTTGGGCTGCTGCCGCCATCCGGTCGGTGCAGGCTACACTACTAACGACGAAACTGCCTCGCGGTCCTATTCCTGCGGAGCCTTGGTATGGCCACCCGTTCTTTGAATCCTAACGCGAGCGAGAACGTCGCTGCGCGGCTTGCCGGCAAATCGCCCGAGCCGCCGCGGCGAAATATCTTGCTCGCCTTCTTGGCTGGCGCGATTGGTACGCTGGTCGCCGTCTTTCCGTTCGGAGCGGGACTGCTGACCTTCCTCGATCCGCTGCTCCGCAAGAAAGAGCAGGCCGAAGAGGGGCTGACGCTGCGCGTTGGCATGCTCGAGAACATTCCGGCCGATGGTACGCCGGTGCAGGTGCCTGTGATCGCCGATCTTACCGATGGCTGGAACCGCGAACCCAATCAGCCGATCGGCGCGGTTTACTTGCGGCGGATCGGCGATCAAGTGGTGGCCTTCAACGCCATTTGCCCGCACGCTGGTTGCTTTGTCGGTTACGACGATGGTCGCAACTGCTTTCAATGCCCGTGCCATACCAGTTCGTTCCAGCTCAGCGGCGAACGTATCGAGCCGAGCCCCAGCCCGCGCGACTTGGACACGCTGGTCATCGACGAAGAGAAGCTGAAAGCGACAGGCGAAGTCTGG
The DNA here is from genome assembly GCA_023417165.1 of Planctomycetota bacterium. Taxonomy (GTDB): domain Bacteria; phylum Planctomycetota; class Planctomycetia; order Pirellulales; family Pirellulaceae; genus JAEZGD01. The sequence goes on along the minus strand of JAEZGD010000591.1, from coordinate 2,930 downwards.
ATCACCTTTGTGAATTACTACCCGGGCAAAGCGACGCGGGAGCCTAAAGCATGAATCGGTTGCTCGAGTGGCTCAATCATCGGACCGGTCTCGACCAGACGATGCACGACGCGCTGTACGAGAACATTCCCGGCGGCGCGCGCTGGCGATACGTTAGCGGCAGCATGCTGGTGTTCGCGTTCGTTACGCAACTTATCACCGGCATCTTTCTGTGGATGAGCTATAGCCCCAGCAGCCAAACGGCCTGGGAAAGCGTGTACTTCATTCAGTTCGAAATGACCGGCGGCTGGCTGCTGCGCGGCATCCATCACTTCATGGCCCAGGCGATGGTCGTGCTGCTGGGCGTGCACTTGCTGCAAGTGATTTGGGACGGCGCTTATAAAGCCCCGCGCGAAGTCAACTATTGGCTCGGCCTCATTCTGATGCAAATCGTGCTCGGCCTGAGCTTGACCGGCTATCTGCTGCCGTGGGATCAAAAAGGCTATTGGGCCACTAACGTCGCCACCAACTTGATGACGCTGGTCCCTTACGCCGGCAAAGACTTGCAAGCCCTCGTCCTCGGCGGCACCGATTACGGTCATCACACGCTGACGCGCTTCTTTGCTTTGCACGCAGGCGTTTTGCCGGGGCTGTTGATTGGCTTTTTGGCGCTGCATATTGCGGTGTTTCGTCGCCACGGCATTACCGCGCATCCGCGGCCGGGACGTGTCGATCAATACTTCTGGCCGAACCAGGTGCTGCTCGATGCCATCGCCTGCTTGGGGCTGTTGGCAGTGGTGGTGCTGGCGACCATCCACTTTGACGTGCAAGGTTTGGTGAGCGGTACGCTGCCGGTCGAGCATCGCGGCGCCGAACTGGGCGCGCCGGCCGATCCTTCGGAACAGTACTCGGCCGCGCGGCCCGAATGGTACTTCTTGTTCCTGTTCCAACTGCTCAAGTACTTCCATGGCGAAAGCGAATGGATCGGCGCGCTGGCAATTCCCGGCGCGATCATGGGCATCTTGGTGCTGATGCCGTTCATCGGCCGCTTCAAGATCGGTCACGCCTTTAACGTGGCATTCGTGCTGGCGCTGCTCGGCGGTGCGGGCGTGTTAACGCTGGTTGCGATGCGTGACGACAACTTCCATTTAGTGGCTGACAACCTGAAGTTCGACGTTCCTGAGAACAAGCACGAGCAGTTCGAAAGCACGTCGAAGGACTTCCACAAAGCCAAGGAAAGCGCCGAACACGAATCGGCGCGGATGATTGAACTGGTCAATCGCCGCACCACTGCGGCCGATGGCAAGGTCAGCGATCGCCTGCTGATTCCCAAGCAAGGTGCCGTCTATCTGCTGCGCAACGATCCGCTCACGCAAGGGCCAAAGCTCTTTGCGCGGCACTGCGCCAGCTGCCACGACTACTACGATGCCAGCGGCGAAGACACACGCTGGCACTTTGCCAATCAAATTCAACTGCCGCAGCTAGCGCCTGGCAAGAACGAGGTGCTGCGCGACGACAAGACGATGGAAGTCGTCTATGACAACACGCCTAACGGTGCGCCGAACTTGTTCGGCTTTGCGTCGCGTGCGTGGCTGGAAGGGCTGCTCAATCCAGAGAATTATGCCAAGATCGCCTATGGCGAGCCGATTCCCTCGAACGATGCCGGCCTTGCCAAACTGGCCGATCATCCCGACAACCACAAGCGGGCGATCACCGCACCCTACTTCGGCAACACGGCGCATCGCACCGGTCGCATGGCCGAATGGTTGAACAAGCACGCCAAGAACATCAACGAGCAAGATCGTAGCGACATGGCGGCCGCCCTCTCGGCGCAAGCCCGTTTGCGGTCGCAGGCCGAAGCCGATCACAAGGATAGCCAGCGCATCGCGCGCGGTATCACGTTGATCGAGCAGAACTGCACCGGTTGCCATCGCTTTGGTGATGCCGGCGAGCTAGGCGTGGCTCCTGATCTGACCGGCTATGGCTCGTATGAATGGATGTTGGGGCTGATCAGCGATCCCGAACACGCCCGGTTCTATCGGCGCGAGAACGATCGTATGCCTTCATTTGCGAAGGATCTGGAACATCCCGAAAACAATAGCGTCAGCATTCGCGAGCTGAGTCTCATCGTCGATTGGTTGCGCGGGCAGTACTATAATCCCGAGGACTCCCAGCCGACGCTGCCGCATACCGAGGAAGCTGCTCGGCGTACCACGGAACTGGCGCGCATGACCGCGCTGCCGACCACGCCGCTCGCAGGCGGATCGACGCCGGCGCTGCCGAAGAAGTCGGAACAAGCGGCGGCGCTGTTCGCCGAAAACTGCGCGGTATGTCACAACTATACCGATCCGCAAGGTCGCGGTATCGCGGCCAAGAAGCCTTCCGCGCCAAACCTGTTGGGCTTTGGTAGCCGCACGTGGCTGTCGGGTCTGCTGGATCCCGAACGCGTCGCGCTCGTCGACTACTTCGGCGGCACCAAGCACGCCGCAGGCGAGATGGTCGGCTTCGTGCACGACTCGCTCGCCGATCTCGACGACGAAAAGAAGGCCGAACTTCAAGCGCTGATCGCGACCCTTTCGGCCGAGGCCCAACTGCCTAAGCAAGCGGCCGAAGACACCGCCGCCAAGGACGATGGCACGCTGGAAAAAGGTCGCACGGCGCTCGTCGATACCTTTGCCTGCACCGACTGCCACAAGTTTGGCGACGATGGCGATTTAGGCTCCGCGCCCGACCTGACCGGCTATGCTTCGCTCGAATGGCTCAAGGCGTTTATCAGCAATCCGGCCGATGAACGCTTCTATGCTACGTCGAACGATCGCATGCCTGCGTTCCATCGCACCGACAATGGCAAACGCAATCTGCTGACGGCCGACGAGATCGACCTGCTCGCGCGTTGGATGCGTGGTGAAGACGTCGACCAACCCGCCGCCGCCACCGCCGCCAAGTAAGCC
>JAEZGD010000635.1 GCA_023417165.1 Planctomycetota bacterium | reverse complement strand
CGACTGGCCACCGCTGCATCAACGCCCACTCGTGATTTATTCGCTCGGCGCGCTGCTGCTCGGCGGACAGTTCATGTCGATCGGCTTCTTGGCCGAGATGTTCACCGCCTACTACGGACGCGACGTCCAAGCGTATTCGATTAAACAACGCACAGTGAACGAGGAAGCGAGTAACCGCTGATTAGCAGAAGGGAAGCAGGGAAGAAGGGGAACGCTAATCTTCACTGATCGACGCTAATCCGGCAGGAAGAAGAGAGAAGAAGAGGGCGGAAGGCAAACGAAGGGAAGATCGAAGTGGAAACAACCCAAACTGCTTTTCTGAATTAGTGCCGATTAGCGAAGATCAGCGTTCCCCTTTTCTTCCCTCCCTGCCCTCCGATCCGCGTCCTCCGTGTCATCCGCGGCCCGACTAAGTATCCATGACCGACTCGTCTGAATCTCGTGTTGCTCTTCGCCAGGCGGTGTATGCGCTGTTGATTGTCGCTAGTTGCGCCGCGGCGGCGGGGCGGATCATGACGGTGGAGTCGGCCAGCGGCCGAACGCCGTTCTTAAGCGCCAACGATCGCAGTCGGTGGAGCACGATTCGCGCGCTCGTCGATCATGGGACGTTCCAACTCGACGAAGTTATCTTCCGGCCCGATGGCCGGCGTGATCGCGATTGGTACTCGATTGACCTCGTGCGGCATCGCGGTTGGGATGGTCGCGAACATTTTTACTCCAGCAAGCCGACACTGCTGACCGTCGCACTCGCGGGCGAGTACTGGCTGATTCGGCAAACGCTCGGCATCACGCTGGCCGACAATCCGTTCTACGTCGGGCGGTTGATGCTGCTGCTGACCAATGTCGTGCCGCTGGCGATTTATCTGTTGGTGCTGGCGCGGTTGGTCGAACGCTATGGTCGCACCGATTGGGGACGGCTGTTCGTCTTCACCGCCGCGGCGTTTGGCACCTATATCACGACGTTCGCCGTCACGCTGAATAATCACACGCTCGCCGCGACGACGGCGCTTTTAGCCGTACACGCCGCGCTGCATATTTGGCGCGAGAAGGAGGCTGGCTGGGGTTGGTACGCCTGGGCGGGATTGTGTGCGGCGCTGACAGTCACGAACGAGTTGCCGGCGCTGGCGCTGTTGGCATTGCTGGGCGTGGCTTTGCTGTGGAAATCGCCGCTGAAAGCCGCTGTTGGCTTTGGGTTGCCTGCGCTGTTGATCGCAGCAGCCGCGATTGGCACCAACTACTACGCGCACGGCAGTTGGAAAACGCCGTATGCTCATCGTGGCGATGGACCAGTTGTGGCCGAATTGGAATCGCGAGATAGATTGTCCGAAGATCTGAACACTGGTCGAGTGCCGGAGGCTATTCGTGAAGCGCTCGCCGAGCAAAACATCACGTTATCGCCTGAAACGCAGATCGCGACGAAAACGCCTGGCGAGCGCTGGATGCTGTGGGACGAACCGCAGCAACTTCGCCTTTCGCTGGTGCAGATAGAGAGTGGCAAGCCGCATCTCGAAATCCGCCAGTGGGACAACTGGTACGACTACGAAGGAACTTACTGGAACGACGCCAACAAGACCGGCGTCGACCGCGGCGAGCCCTCTCGCATGGTGTACGCCTTTCACTGCTTGCTCGGGCATCACGGGCTGTTTTCGCTAACGCCGATCTGGCTGTTGGCTGCCGTGGGCACTTGGTTATTATGGCGGCGCGAAGAAATTGAACTTCGCGGCCTGGCGGTGCTGGTAGCGACGCTGACCTTGGTAGTGCTGGCGTTTTACATCGTGCAACGCCCGCTCGCCGATCGTAACTATGGCGGCGTCTCGACCGGCTTGCGCTGGATGTTTTGGTTCACACCGCTGTGGCTGATCGCACTATTGCCCGCGGCCGATCGCGTCAGCAAGGTGCGTTGGCTGCGTGGCCTGGCCTATGCGATGTTGGCGGTCAGCGTCTTTACATCGTACTACGGCTCGCTGAACCCTTGGTCGCAGCCGTGGCTGTTCGACTTCTGGACCTACTTGGGGTGGATTGAGTATTAGACTCATTGCCGGAAGGAAGGCAGGGATTCACCACGGAGACACGGAGGGCACGGAGAAGACATGAGAGAAGAAAGATGAACGGAAGAAGCCGCGGATAAAGCAGATAGACGCGGATGAGGAAGAAAGCTGGATTTGTTCCTCTTTATTCATTCCTATCTGCGTGCCTTCGCGTTCATCTGCGGTTCCTGCCTTCTTATCTTTTGCCTTCTCCGTGCCTCCGCGTCTCCGTGGTAAATTCTGTCTCGCTTCGATTGTCGACGAAAGACAGATTATTAACTGACAAGGAATCGACGATGCCTCGCGTGCTGGTTACGCCTCATTTGTTGCGTCGTTTGCCAGGGCCTTATACCGAAGTCTTGCAGGCGGCAGGGATGGAGGTCGTCTACCCGCCAGGCGAGATCGATACGGTGACGCCGGGGGCGCTGGAGCCGCTGCTGGATGGCGTCGATGCGATCCTGGCCAGCACCGAGTTGATGTCGCGCGAGATCCTGGGCCGCAGTCGTCTGCGCGTGATTGCCCGGATGGGCGTGGGCTACGACGCCATCGATATTCCGGCCGCGACCGATCTGGGCATTGTGGTGGCAATCACGCCAGGCATTTTGGAAGAGTCGGTCGCCGAACATACGATCGCGCTGATGCTGGGCCTGTCGCGCGATATCGTCGGCCGCGACCGCGAAGTACGCGATTGCCACTGGGTGCGGACGCCGCTGCCGCGGATGGCTGGCAAGACGTTCGGTATCGTGGGCCTCGGCCGCATTGGTAAGGCACTTGTGCCGCGATTGCGTGGCCTAGGCATGCAGATCATCGCATGCGATCCGTGCGCTGATGCCGAGTACGCCGCGGCGCAGCAAGTTCGCTTGGTGTCGTTTGAGGAACTACTGGCGACCGCTGACGTCGTCAGTTTACATTCGCCTTGCACACCGCAGACGCGGCATTTAATCAATGCGCAGACGCTGGCGCAGATGAAGCCGACCGCGATGCTAATCAACACAGCACGTGGCCCGCTCGTCGATGAAGCGGCGCTCGCCAGCGCGCTCTATGCGGGCCATTTGCTCGGCGCGGCGCTCGACGTGTTTGAGGTCGAACCGCTCTCGCGCCAAAGTCCGCTGCAAGCGACGCCGCGCACCCTGCTCTGCTCGCACATGGCCGGTCTTGATCACGAATCGACGATCGGCATGAGCCGTCTGGCCGCTCAGTGCATCGTCGACCTGCATCAAGGCCGCTGGCCAGAGTCCTGCATCGTGAAT
>JAEZGD010000468.1 GCA_023417165.1 Planctomycetota bacterium | reverse complement strand
CCTGCATTTCTTGCGCGGCTTTGTTCGTAAAGGTAACGGCCAGAATACGATCGGGTGCCGTGCCGTGGCGGATCAGGTTGGCGATGCGCACCGTCACCACGCGCGTTTTGCCGGTTCCGGCACCGGCTAACACTAGCAGGGGGCCGCTGAGGCAATCGACGGCCGATTGTTGTTCGGGATTAAGCTTTGCCACAAACGTCCATGCCAAGAGAGGGTCGCTGATCGCAATTCGCGGGACGTAGAAGTCTGCCTTGGTTCGCGCGAATCTGCAATCCGAAATCTACGCCCGGCAGTCATCTTGACGCTATCTTAAAACCAGCCCTATACTTGCGCTTTCCCCCTCAGCCTGTCCTTACGACGGATCGAAGAAGCACGCGATGAAAACCGAACGCCGACACGAGCTGCAGAAAAACGAACTCGCCGACGCCCTCGGGCATGAGCTTGACTATATCAAGCCCTACGCAAAAACGATTGTGGGGGTGCTGATTGCGGTCGCAGCGGTGGCCACCACCATCGCGTTTCTGTCGAGCCAGCGCGCTCAGAAGAACGCAACCGCTTGGGGCGACTTCTTCAACGTCATCGCCGACTCCGATCCCAAAGAGATGGCGGCGCTGGCCGAGACGCATCCTGGCACTTCGGCCGCGCTGTGGGCCGAACTGGCGGCTGGCGATATGAAGCTGGCGACCGGCTCGCGTCACATGTTCGACGACCGCAAAGAAGCGGAAGTCAACCTCGATCAGGCGAAGCGTCATTTCGAAAACGTCAGCAAGAATGCCGGCAAGCAAGCGCTGCTCGCTCGTCGCGCGAAGCTGGGACTGGGCCAGACCTACGAAGCGATGAACGATCCCGAGGCTGCGCAGCCGATCTACGAAGAGCTTGTGAAAGAGAACGCCGAAGACGCTTTTGGCCTGGCCGCGAAGGAGCGGCTCGCGCAGATGAAGCGGCTGAGCGAAGAGAACTGGTACGCGTGGTTCTCGGCGTACAAGCCGGTACCGCCTACCAATCCGCTGCAAGGTCGTGGTCCGCTGGACCTCGATAATCTTTCGCCCACCAACGACCTGAATCGTCGTCCAGGGCTCGAAGCGCCCGGCATCATCGGCAACGAGCTGATGGAAGACGAGAAGACCGACTCGCCAATCCAATTCGACAGCCCCGGCACCAAGGCCACCGAAACGCCGAAGCCAGACGATTCGTTCCCGGCCAAGCCCGAGACGCCTGAACCAGCTGCCGAAGAAAAGCCCGCGGAAGAAAAGCCCGCCGACGCTCCGGCCACGGAAGAGAAACCGGCAGACGAGAAGCCTGCTGAAGAAAAACCAGCCGAGGAAAAGCCCGCCGATGAGCCGGCTGCTCCTCCAGCGGCCGAAGGCGAAAAGACTTCAGAATAGATCATTGGAATTGTCGCCCGGTTATCTAGCCAGACAGGGCCGTCCTCTTACCCAGCGGAACACCGCCTTTCAAGGGCTGATTGCACGATCGAATCAAGGTAGATTCAGTGCCGCCCGACCGACGGCACCTACTCATGACCGATCTTCCCACTGATCAGCCTGTGGAACTTGTCGTCGCGCCGGAAGAAGCCGGGCAACGATTGGATGTGTTCCTGGTGAGCAAGTTCCCGCTGTATAGCCGCGTGCATCTGCGACGCGTGATCTCCGCAGGCGGCGTCACCATTCATGGTAACGGCGGCAAGCCGGCCTATCGTTTGCGCGCTGGCGAGCGCGTGCAGGTGGTGCTGCCAGAGTTACCTCGATCGAGCCCTGTGCCGGAGAAGATTCCGCTCGATGTGCTATACGAAGACGACGACATCGTTGCCATCAACAAGCCGCCAGCCATGGTCGTGCATCCCAGCCGCGGGCATTGGTCGGGAACACTGACCAGCGCCTTGGCGTTTCATTTCGATACGCTCTCGCAAGCTGGCGGCGCGAATCGCCCCGGCATTGTGCATCGGCTCGATCGCGACACCACCGGCGTGATTGTGTGCGCCAAGCACGACCGCGCCCATGCCGGTCTGACCGAACAGTTCGAAGCGCGCACGACCGAGAAGGAATACTTCGCCATCACCTATGGCGTGATCGACCGCGATCGCGACATCATCGATCAACCGATCGCGCCGCACGCCTATCATCGCGAAAAGATGAGCATTCGCGCCGGGCATCCGCTCAGCCGCGAAGCCCAGTCGTTCTATGAAGTGATCGAGCGCTTTGATGGTTACACCGCAGTACGCGTGATGCCGAAGACGGGGCGCACGCATCAAATTCGCGTGCACTTGGCCCACATCGGCACGCCCATTATCGCCGACCGGTTGTACTCAGGTCGCGCGATCTTGACCCGCGGCGAAATCCGCCACAACCGCGAAGACACCGAAGTGCTGCTCGATCGCCAGGGGCTGCATGCGCGGCGGCTCAAGATCGCGCATCCCATCACTGGGCAAGTGCTGGAGTTTGCCGCCGAACTTCCCGCGGATTTGCAAAGCGTCCTCGCTGAAATGCGCGAACATCGCGGTGCGTCCTCTTCGGTCAGGCGCTAACTGGGATCGCTTAGCCGAGGGAACTGCTCATGGCCGATTCTACTCGAGGCATCTTAAGGCGATATCGCGTCGCGATTCTTTGCATCGTTTTTGCACTCGGATTGGTAAGTTACGTGGGCGCTTACCTCGTGTGTGTGCGACCGGTACCTAGC
>JAEZGD010000445.1 GCA_023417165.1 Planctomycetota bacterium | reverse complement strand
GGGACGAACAACTTTGACTTTAAGTTGACTCGTTAATTAACCAAAGACTCATCCGTTTTCGCGTGGCTAACCGTGGGCTATTCGCCTATGGCAGTGGCTGTGAAGGCAATTCCCTTCTGAACGACTTGTTTGGGTCTCATACTCCTCTTCCTTATCTGGGAGCCTCGACATGATGAAGCTATTGGGTGTGACGCGTACGCGTCGAAAAACCAAGGCAAGGGTTTCACAACGGGCATTTACGCTAGTGGAACTCTTGGTGGTGATCGCAATCATTGGCGTGTTGGTCGCGCTGTTGCTGCCCGCGGTGCAAGCCGCGCGTGAAGCCGCCCGCCGCATGCAGTGCGGTAATAATCTGAAGCAGATGGGTTTGGCGATTCACAACTACCACGATACCAATCTCACCTTTCCTCCCTCGGCGGTGAAAGAGAAGGAGCAAGATGGCGGTGGCAGTGCTCAGGCGCTCGTCTGGAGCGGCTCGATCCTTCCGTTCATCGAGCAGAAGAATATGTTTGATGCGATTGTCGGCAAGGGATTTGCAATCAACTGGGCCGACGACGGTACCAACGAACTAATCCTGCGCACCAAGATGCCTGCGTACCAATGCCCCTCGTCGCCTGACGGGAACCAGCCCTGGGATGACGGCAACGCCACGGCACGCTGGCGCGCGAGCTATGGCTGTGTCGTCACCGGTACGGTTGGTTATGATATCGCCAACCGCACGACCAACGGTGAAGTCAAGCATCACATGGACGATGGCGGCTACAATCACGCGCGTTGGAACGGCCCATTTTTGATGCAAAACCGGACGACCACTTTCGCCGACATTACCGATGGAACGAGCAATACGCTCTTCATCGGCGAACGGTATCGCAATAAGGCGACGAACCGTAACTTTATTTATGTCGGCACTCCCAACGGTCAGGACGAGCACGCACGCTGGTCGGGTTCGACGGGCATTCAGCTCAACTCGCTCGATACCGGCACCGCCGGTTTTGCTGGCTTCCATAGTGCGCATGCAGGTGGTGCGCAGTTTGGCGTGGGTGATGGCTCGGTCAAATTCCTGAGCGAGAACATCGACCGCTATATCTACGCGTGCCTTGGTACGCGCAACGGTGGCGAATCGGTTCAGATCCCGTAATCTACGACGGACTTCAGACGTCATTGGCCGGCGGGGTGGCAATGCTAGATGGCAACGTCTGGCTTGCCACTCCGCCGGTTTCTTTTGTGGCCGCTGCTTTGTAGACCTCGTCGGAGAACAAGCCGCGGATAAACACTGATGGACGCAGATAGAGCCATTGCGAACGGTGAATCACCGACTGGCTATGTGTGTCTGCAGGCTTTGCTTTGAGTCGGGCGTTGTCGGCGATTCGCCCCCGCATCATCTGTATGTATCCGTGTTGATCTGCGGTTGCTGCTAATTGGGTAGCAAGAGGGGCGGCTCTAGATTGGCGTCGGACAAAACTATGGGGTACGATATTCCAACGTCAAAACCCTCCCACCGGTCAGGAACCCACCCCATGCGCCCCGCCTTGTTGTTGGTGATCACCGCTTGGCTCGCAGCGCCCGCGATGGCGCAGGAATGGACCCGTTTTCGCGGACCCAATGGCACCGGCGTCAGCCACGCCACAACCGTGCCTGCTACGTGGCGGGACGACGACTATAACTGGAAAATCGACCTGCCTGGCATTGGCCATTCATCGCCGGTGGTGTGGAAAGATCGCATCTATGTGCTGAGCGCCGATCCCGAGACGTTGACGCGCTTCGTGCTGTGCGTGGCCGCGGCCGATGGCAAGACGCTGTGGAAGCAAGAGTATCAAGCCGTTAAGCAGCATTTGCATGATTTGAATAGCTATGCCTCCTGCACACCTGCGGTCGATGCCGACCATGTCTATGTGGCGTGGAGCGATCCTGAACATACGCTGCTTAAGGCGCTCGATCACGATGGTAAAGAAAAGTGGAGCGTCGATCTGGGGGCCTGGGTCAGTCAGCATGGCTTCGGCACTTCGCCGATGGTGGTCGATGATGTAGTGATCATTACCAAGTCGCTCGAAAACTCGAAGCAGCCCGGAGCCGATAAGCCTGGCGAAAGCTACGTCTTGGCCGTCGATCGCCTGACAGGCAAAGAACGCTGGCGTACCCCACGCGTGACCGATACCACCTCCTACAGCGTGCCGTGCCTTCGCCAACTGCCTGGCGGTGGTCACGAGATCGTTTCGTGCAGCACTGCGGAAGGCGTTTTCGCTCTCGATCCCAAAACGGGGAAGCAGAAGTGGAACTTGCCAGTTTTTACCATGCGCACGGTGAGCTCGCCGGTGCTAATTGGCGACCTGGTGATTGGTTCGGCTGGTTCGGGCGGCGGCGGCAACCATCTTGTTGCGGTGCAGGCCGGCGAGCAGCCACAAGAAGTCTTTCGCGTGAAGACGCAAGCGCCCTATGTGCCAACAGCGGTCGCGCATGGCGATTTGCTATTCCTGTGGTTCGAAGGCGGCATCGTCACCTGTGTTGATGGCAAGACTGGCGCGCGGCACTGGCAACAACGCATCGGCGGCAAGTTTCATGCGTCGCCGGTGGTGGTGGGCGACAAGTTGTACGGCGTCAGCGAGTCGGGCGAAGTCGTGGTGCTGGCCGCTGGAAAAGAGTTCAAAGAATATGGCCGCATGCAACTTGGCGATGACAGCCGCAGCACGCCGGCCATCAGCGGTGGACGCATGTATCTGCGTACGTTTTCGAAGCTCTTTTCGATTGGTGGCAAGAGCGCCTAACTGCCAGCGAATACGCAGGTATGCCAGAACTACTTGAGAAGTGCACGGTTTGCCAGGGCCTCTTGGATGAAGAGGATCTGTTCTGCGCCAATTGCGGTACCGAAGCGCCGCATCGCGCCGAAGCCTCGGTGGGACCGGCCCAGGTCGCCACTCACAACTTTAGTTGTCAGGGGTGTGGCGCGTCGATGAGCTATGACGCGTCCGCTCAAACGCTGCGCTGCCCGTTCTGTGGCAGCGATGGCTTGGAAAAACGCGCCGATGCCAAGCAGCTTCAGCCTGAGGCGATCGTGCCGTTTGCGATTCCTCGCGATCAGGCCGAGCAAGCCATGCGCGCTTGGCTGGGCCAGGGCTTTTGGCGCCCTGGCGATTTGGCTTCGACGGCCGCGATTCACACGTTAACGCAGGTCTATGTGCCGTACTGGGTTTTTGCGGCCACGACGCATACCTATTGGACGGCCGACACCAACCAGACGCCGGCGGGCGCTCGCGCTAGTTGGTATCCCATCTGCGGCGAACATGAAGGCCAATACGCAGGCGTTTTGATCGGCGCCAGCAGCGCGCTGACGCCGGCCGAAACTGCCGCGCTTTGCCCGTTCGATCTCTCGCAAGGCGTCGCGCCCGGCGCGGTTGATCTGAAGAACGTTGTTAACGAGCAGTTTGTCGTGCAGCGCAAATATGCGCGCCCCCAAGCTCAATCCAGCCTTGAAGAGCTCGAACGCAATGCGTGCCGGCAGTACGTGCCGGGCAATGCGCGGAACGTTAAAGTCAATGTGAAATTAGAAGGCCTGCATAGCCAGCCGGTGCTCCTACCGGTCTATGTGATGGCCTATCGCTATCAAGATCGCCTCTTTCGCTTCCTGGTGAATGGTCAGACCGGCGCGGCCACAGGGCAAGCGCCGTTCTCGTACAAGAAGCTGTGGGCCGTGATGGGAATCGCCGCCGCGGTCGTCTTCGGAGCACTATTGGCGATTGGAGTCTGCGGCGGTCTGGCATCCCGCATGTAGAGGGGACCGAGCAGTGCTCGTGTCCCACGCGAGGCAAGCAGCAGCGTGCTTACTTCTTGGCCTTCTTGGCAGCCTTCTTCTTGGCGACCTTCTTGGTGGCTTTGGCCCCTTCCTTCTTCGCGGCGCTTGCGCCCTTGCCGAACGCCGATTGCCAGCCGTTGGCATACTTTGAATTGGTGCCTACCCGCGTAATCGTCACAGCAGTAACCTCGCTTAAACATCTGGTCAGCTTGGCCACCTCCGCAAGCGTTGACCAGTCCGCTTGCAGAGTAGATTCATCATTTCCTAACGCAAGCGATGGCAATGGTCAAGAGTCGGCGACCATCGTGGCCGTCTGAAGGCGGGTGAAGAGCGACGACTCGCACCGGGATGAGG
>JAEZGD010000629.1 GCA_023417165.1 Planctomycetota bacterium | reverse complement strand
CAATAGTCGAATACAATCCGCTCCAAGGATTGAAGCCTGGCGATTTGCTCGTAGTTGTCGCGGCGAACTGGCAGGGTGATATGCTCGAAAACGACCTCACGAACCCCGCCCCAAGACAATAGTAAATCGACGATTTCCTCGAGTTTACTATCGTCCAGGTGTGAATCCTGAAGCTCGATGCGGTCGATGCGTGTGTACACCGCAGTGCCGAATAATTGTAACTGCCATAGCGAAGCTTCTTCGCGGATCAGCTTGCGGCGCACTTGTAGTTCGTTTAGCCGCCGTTCAATGCGCTGCAGGCTCGCCTCGTGATAGGTTCGCCAACCGAAAAGGAGGCAGAACACCGTTATGAGCAGCAGCATCCCACGGAGCGAGAATCGCCGACAATGACTTGGTAGGATGCGCTTATCCTGCATTAGCTCGGGGCCGTTTAGAGTTTGGCTGCTGCAATAGCACGGCAAATGGATGGACGCAGGTTAGCAAGTAATTTACGACAGCTAACCATACTGGAGCCATCAAAAGTCGAGCATGTGCGTTTGACATTTCCCAGCGACCCTCACGTTAACAACTGCCGTATGGCTGTTCAGAGCCACTACTCCGCCAATCGCCGTAGGACGCTGGGCTGTTTGGTTTCGCCTCGCTGGGTGGCTTGAGCGGGAGAGTTGACCCCTTGGTGAGGAACCGGGGCAATGACGAGGGCGGAGCCGGTGACGGTGGCCTCAAGACGGGTGGCTTCGCTGAGGCCGGCCTGTTCGATGAGCGCGGCGTCGATTCGTAGAACGTACTGCTCGCCTTGGCGTTCCAGATGTAGCAACATAATCGGCCTCTGTAATTCCTATGCAGCGGCTTGTCTCTTGTCTGCCCCCAACGGCGGGAACTTTCGCCGTAATCGTTAAAGTCGTTGCCCCAGCAAAATTGCCTGCGATTTTGTAAGTGCTTTGCGGATAATTGGTTGTGGCGAGTGTCGCGGCGGCATCTATGCCGCGGCCCCGGCATTCAGGTATAGTTACACAACCTAGGAATTTGTGTCGCGCCGCTTGTGGCGGACGACCTCTGCCAGGCATACGCCTGGTCGCTCTATGCACGAAGCCACCATTTCGCTTGCCGATTCCAACGCGGTGCTCTCACTGTTTGGACCGCGGGATCAGCACGTTCGCAAGATCCGCGAGCGTTTCAACGTCACGATCACCCATCGCGACGGCGTCGTCCGCATTGCGGGAGACGAACAAGGCGTTGCCCAGGCGACGCAAGCGCTGGAGCAATTAAAAGACAAGGTGCTGCGCCGCGGCGAACTGGCCGACGACGATGTCACCGGTGCGGTGGGCCGCGCCGCAGGCGACGACGCGCTGGCGCTTGCTCCGATCGACGTCATTAATATCGCGCGCTCGGTCAAACCCCGCTCGGCCGGACAGTTGGCCTATGTGCAGGCCATTCGCGAAAACGATCTGGTCTTTGCGATGGGGCCCGCGGGCACCGGCAAAACGTACCTGGCGGTGGCGCTCGCGGTCGAAGCACTCAAGCATCAACAGATTCGCAAGATTGTGCTCGTACGTCCCGCGGTCGAAGCGGGCGAAAGCCTCGGTTACTTGCCAGGCGACTTGCAAGCCAAAATCAATCCCTACTTGCGTCCGCTGCTGGATGCGTTGCACGAGATGATCGACCACGATCAGATCAAACGCTTGATGGAGCAGGACGCAATCGAGATCGTGCCGCTAGCTTATATGCGCGGCCGCACGCTGAACGAGTCGTTCATTATTTTGGACGAAGCGCAAAACACCACCGTCTCGCAGATGAAGATGTTTTTGACGCGGATGGGCGCAGGGTCGAAGATCGTCGTCAGCGGCGATACCACGCAGGTTGACCTGCCGCGCACCGCTACCAGCGGCTTGTCCGACGCCATCATGCGGTTGCGCGATATCGAACGCGTCGCCGTGGTGCAACTCGGCAAGGCTGACATCGTCCGCCACCGATTGGTACAGGCGATTGTGCGGGCTTACGACGACGAAGCTCCGCTGGACAGTCATAAAAGGCGTCGCACTTCTAGCGATCGTTAATGGCACATGGCATCCGGCAACTTCAAACGTCCGCGTGGCGATCGCGTGTCCGGCTTTTCATTGCCGCCGGGACAATTTGCGCGCGCGCTCGAAAACGTTCGCCGCAGCGATGTGTTGCTGCGCGTGGGATTGTGCGCACTAGCCGCGGTCTTTTTGTGGCTGGTTTCAGCCGGTTGGGCGCCTCCGTTTGCGTATCGCACGGGTTATTTGCCACAGCGGCCGATCATCACCCGCGTCGAATTTCAGCTCGAAGACAAAGCCGGCACCGCCGAGCGCAATCAGAAGCTGCGCCGCGAAATGCTGGTCGTTTACGAAAACGATCCGAAGCTGATCGTGCAGTTGCAGCAAGCGCTGAAGGAAAAGGTCTTTCGACTGGTCCGTGCCGAGACGTTCGACAAGGTCGATGCCGCCACCTGGCGCGAGTTTTACGTGCCCGGCATGATGACTAATGGCGGTCAGCAGCCGACCGAGGAAGAGACATTCAACCGCTTTCGCGAGGCGCTGGCGGTCGATATGGACCTGGCGCATTTCGAAACCGCGGTCCGCAGCGCGATGCAGGATTTCGAGCGCAATGGTTTGCTCTTGGAATTGCAGCACAAAGAGGGCGACCGCTCGGCGATCTATGTGCATCCGCTGGGCGATGTAACGAACTTGCGCCGCGTTGAGATTCGCGATGCACGGATCGACGAAGTCGCGCCCGTGCTCGAACAGCGTTTGTTTACGCAATTGCGAGCTTCGGCGCTCTCGGCCGACAAGGTCGATACGGTCGGCAAGCTGGTGTTCGCGTGGCTTCGTCCGCGTTTGCCGGTGACGCTCTCGCTGGACGAAAAAGCGACGCAAAAAGCGGACGATGCCATCGACGCATTGCCGCCGGTGATGAAAACCTATCTGGCGAATAAGACACCGCTGGTGGCCGAGCCCGGTCGCCCGCTCACGCCCGAAGATCTGAAGCTGTTGCACGAAGAACATGACGCGCGCGTCAAAGCCATGACGTGGTGGGAGAAGCTCAACTTCTCGCTGGCGACGCTGGGCATGTATGCGGCTATCTTTACGCTGTGCGGTGCGTACCTGTTTCATAACCACCGCCCGTTGCTGAAGAACATGCGGAAGTTCAGCACGCTGCTAGGACTGTTTGTGGCAGTCATCGTGGTGTGCTTTATCGCCGACGATTGGCGCGCCGAGATCATCCCGCTGCTGCTGTTCAGCATGACGGTGGCGATCGCTTATAAACGCGAACTCGCGCTGCTGCTAACCGCGTGCGTGGCGATTATCGTCACGATTTCGGCCGGTTATAGCCTGTTCGAATTTATCATTTGCTTTGCGGCCGTCGCCGCGGCGGTGCTGCTGCTGGGACGCATTCGCAGTCGCACCAAGCTGATTTACATCGGCGCGGCCACTGGCGCGGTCGCCATGCTGACCGCGCTTGGCGTAGGAACGCTCGCCGGTCAGGCGTTTGGCACCTCGGGCTTTCCTGGCGAAGGTGTCGCCGCTCCGGCCGAGTCATTCATGATGAAGGCCTTCCCATCGCTGCTGCTAATTGGCGCAGTTTGGTTTGGCTTCTGCGGCATTCTGTCGGGTCTGCTCATGACCGGCTTGCTGCCGTTTATCGAACGCATGTTCGACATTCAAACCGACATTAGCCTGCTGGAACTGGGCGACGTCGCACACCCGCTGTTGCAGGAACTCGTTCGCCGCGCGCCAGGCACGTATAACCACTCCATCAACGTGGCTTCGATTGCCGATGCTGCGGCCGAATCGATTGGCGCGAATGGTTTGCTGGTGCGCGTCGGCGCGTACTTTCATGACATCGGCAAGATGCTCAAGCCTGGGTATTTTGTCGAGAACCAAGGCCAGGATCAGAATCGTCACGAATCGCTGATGCCTGCAATGAGTACGCTGGTGATCATCGCGCACGTCAAGGACGGTGCGGATCTCGCCCGGCAGCATCATCTGCCGCAGTCGATCATCGATTTTATCGAGCAGCACCACGGTACCACGCTGGTCGAATACTTCTATCGCCAGGCGGCCAAGAACAACGCCAACAATCCCGATAACGCGCCGGTCGACGAATCGAACTTTCGCTATCCCGGTCCCAAGCCGCAGACGAAGGAAACCGCCGTGCTGATGCTGGCCGACGCTTGCGAAAGCGCCAGCCGCGCGCTGGTCGACCCGACGCCGGCGCGGCTCGAAAGCCTCGTTCACGATATTGCCTTGAAGCGGCTCTTGGATGGGCAGTTCGAAGAATGCGGCCTGTCGTTGCAAGAATTGCACAGCATTGAAGACAGCCTCGTCAAATCGCTCACCGCCGTCTATCACGGCCGCGTGAAGTATCCTAGCCAGGCGACGGCGTAGAGCCATCTTGAGTAGGGTGTGGCGAGT
>JAEZGD010000432.1 GCA_023417165.1 Planctomycetota bacterium | reverse complement strand
TCTCATCCGAGCCCGACAAACCGGCCAGCAGCGCCGCTCCTAGGCCAGAGTCATCGCCCGCCATGCCGGCGACAGCGGAAGCGCCCGCTTGACCGCTGGCCAACTGCTCGATGTTGCTGAAATCGATCACTTGGTACTGCACTGCGCCTCGCAACTCATCCGCAATGCGGCGCAAGACCTGGTGCGCAAGCTGCGATTCCTCGACATTGGTGCGTCGAGCGTGCAGCGTCTTCATGTGCAAGTTAATCGCCATGCCGATCGCCATCATGATCAGCACCGACAGCGCGAGCGCCAGGATCAACTCCAGCAACGTCACGCCACGTTTGGCTTGGCGAGCCCGCGCGAATTGCGGGCGAAAGCGATTACATACCACCGAAACCTCCGCTGCTGGTGGTCGTGGTATCGGTCGATTCGGTGCTCGGAGGCTCGGTCAGTTCTAGAGCCGGATCCTGCATCCAACGCACGAGCGAAAACTCCAGCGGGCGTTGCATCGAGCCGGTCGGCAACTGCTGTGTCACCGTCACCATGATCGCAATCAGTCCCGGTTGCGGCAGCGGTTGCTGATCGACGTAGTACACCCATTCGGCGTGTTCGGGCAGATCGAACTGCCACGGACCACCGGGATCTGGGGGCAGAATTCCGGTCGAAATCTCGGCAACTTTAGCCTCGCAGAGGAGCTGGGCGGTCGTTAGTTCGCGCGCTTCGACTGCACCGCGCGAGCCCAAACGCACCAGCGTCCCAATCGCCGCCAGGCAGGTTCCCAAAATTGCCAGCGAGAGCAGTACTTCTAAGAGCGAAAAGCCGCGACGCATCATGGCAAGGCTCCTTCCATTCGCGTCAACTCGCCCGCCTGAGCCATGCCTGTGATGCCGCGTAAAGTGACCTCAATCACCTGGCGTTTCTTATTCGTCAGCATGACACGAGCGTCGGAAGTCGTGCCATCAGGATAGAACAAGATGGGTGGCGACCACACCGTCTCGCGCGACAACTGTTGCGCCAGTGCATAGTCAACTTCCGCCGAGCGATTGTCTGACAACGTCTCGCCCGCGAGAAAGGTCACTCCGTCCGGCAGTTCGGTGGGCTTACCGCTGGCTGCCATGTTCGCCGCAGGATTGGGCAGCATGCCTGGTAGCTGCGGCTGCAAGTCGTTGGACTCCAGCATGTCGTCCGACGCATACCACGGTTCGACCGCATAGATGCCGGATTCGTACTGGTAGCGGAACATTTGAATCCGCCCCGACTTCATCGCGGACAGCCGCGTCTTGGCAAACGCGCCGCGCATCACCTCGGCCGATTTGCGCAGTTTTTGCGTCTCCATCATGCCCAGCAGGCTCGGCGAAGCGAGCGAGGCGATCACTACCAACACGGCCACCACCAGCACGACCTCGATCAAGGTCATGCCGCGGCGGTTGTCTCGGGGTGATCGCACATAGAGCATTGACGCGCGTTCGACTACGAGTTGCTGCTGATATCGTCGTCGGTGCCGGCCGCCAGGTCAGGACCAGCCGACGAAATCACAAACTGCTCGCCATCCACTTGATACATGTACGCCTGGCCCCACGGATCGGCGGGCAAACCTTTTTGCAGGTAAGGGCCGTTCCACTTCTGTGGGTTGGGCAATCCATCGGGCAGAGTCACCAGCGCGTCGAGCGACGGTGGGAATTGGCCGTTGTCGAGGTAATAGGCGTCGATCGTCTGCGAGATCGTATTGATGTCAAGCTTGGCGGCGTTGACGCGCGCGCCTTTGTAGGTTCGCGTAATCGCCACAGTAGCGAGCCCCGCCAAAATCAGCAGGATGGCGACGACCAAGAGCACTTCCATCAACGTAAAACCGCCACGACGCCGACGTCGGGAAGGGAACGAACGCTTCATGACTAAATTCCTTTCTAACTCTCTAAACCCCGAAATTCGTCTAAAGAGGCGGTCAAAACTCGCCGGCCTCGAAAATTGTACTTACAACGTATTGAACATCCGGAACATCGGCAACAGCAACGCCACGACGACGATCAGCACGATAAACGCCATGACGAGCAGCATGATTGGCTCGAGCAGGCGCACCAGCAGGTCGAGCTTGCGAAACGTGCGGCGCTCTAGGGCGTCGGCCACGTCGACCAGCACCGTATCGAGTGTGTTGGCTTCCTCGGCGACCGAAATCATCTCGATCACGGCGGAAGGAAAGTGCCCGCTGGCCGCCAAGGGGCGCGAGAGCGACTGACCGGACGAAATATTCTCGCTGGCGGCGGCAATCGACTTGGCCAGCACCACATTGCCAGCCGCCGCGCTACTGATTTCAAGCGCACGCAAGATCGGCACGCCGTTCTTCATCAACGTCCCCAGCACGCGACAAAACCGCGCGACCGCGAGCGCCTTGGCGATAGGGCCGTACAACGGGGCGCGCAGTTGGAAGTAGTCCATCTGCCAGCGTCCGCGCTCGGTCTGCAAATGAGAACGCAGCCAAAGGAACGCCAACACCACCGCCCCGGCAATGAACAGCCCATACGAGCGCAATGTGCCACTGAACCACAATAGCCATTCGGTCAGCGCTGGCATCTCGCCTGTCTCGCGCAAGCGATCGAACATTTCGGCGAACTTAGGGACGATAAAGATAATCAGCAGCGTGACAATGGTGCTGCCGATCGTCGCCAAGACCACCGGATAGGCGAGCGCGCCCATCGTACGGCTTTTGAGGTCGTCCTGCTGTTCGGTGAAGTCGGCCACGCGTTCCAAGGCGTCTTCCAAGAAGCCGCCTTCGCCGCCGGCGCGCACCATATTGATGCCCATCTCGCCGAATACACGTGGATGCCGGGCCATGGCTTCCGCCAATGTGTCGCCATCTTCGACGCGCGACGAGACATCTTCGAGTACTTCTTTCAGCGTGGGATGCGTGGTTTGCTCGCGCATCACCTTCAGACTGCGCAGCAGCGGCACACCGCTGCGCAACAGCGCGCCTAGCTGCTCGTACATTTGCGCCACGAGTTGGCCGCTGACACGCTTCGAGAATCCCAGCGTCACACCCTTGGGCTGCTCGCTGGTGACGCTGACCGGAAACAACGACTGCCCCGATAACGTCGCGATTGCTTCGCGCTCGCTGCCAGCCGAAACCGTGCCGGAGACTTTCACTCCTTGTAAATTGCGGGCGATGTAGGCGAATTCAGGCATAACGGAACAAACAAAAGTCGAGACTCAAAAAATCCTGACCGGCAGGAAATGCGAGCGTCATAACAAGTCGAAACAGAACCTGTCGGTCGCCTGGTTGCCCTGGCAGGAAAGGCTCGCTGGCGGCGGATTTATTGGGCAACGGTTTTCTTGATGTAATCTCCCTTGGTGACCATCAATACTTCTTCGTGGCTGGTGTCCCCCAGCAGCATCTTGCGCCAGCCATCGCGACGGAGCGTCACCATGCCACCGGCAAGCGCTGCTTCCTTGACCTTCCACGAGCTGGCGCGATCGTGCACCAATTCGCGAATCGGGTCCGACGTTACCAGCAATTCGTAAATGCCGAGTCGACCTCGATAGCCAGTATTGCGGCACTCGCGGCAACCCGTGTGACGAAAGACTTGCTGGCCAACCGCCTTATCCCACGGAAAGTCATCGGGCAGGTCGTCGCTCGTGGGTTGCCATGTTTGCTTGCACTTCGGACACAAACGCCTCACCAGACGCTGCGCCATCACCGCTTCGACGGTACTGGCGACAAGGAACGGCTCGACACCCATATCGATCATACGCGTGAAAGCGCCGGAAGCATCATTGGTG
This sequence comes from Planctomycetota bacterium, assembly GCA_023417165.1. Classification (GTDB taxonomy): domain Bacteria; phylum Planctomycetota; class Planctomycetia; order Pirellulales; family Pirellulaceae; genus JAEZGD01. Next base: position 615 of record JAEZGD010000432.1, on the reverse strand, counting down.
TGCAACGTGCTGAACACCATGTGGCCGGTGAGAGACGCTTGAATGGCGTTCTCGGCGGTTTCCAAATCGCGGATTTCGCCAACCAGCACCACGTCGGGATCGTGACGCAGAATGCTGCGCAAGCTGGCGGCAAACGTCAGACCGATCTTCGGATGCACCTGAATCTGATTGATGCCGTCGAGCTGATATTCGACCGGGTCTTCGGTGGTGATGATCTTGGTGTCTGGCTGGTTGATTTCAATCAGCGAGCTATACAGCGTAGTTGTCTTGCCAGAGCCGGTGGGTCCCGTCACCAGCACGATGCCGTGCGGCATGCGGATCAATTCGCTGAAAGTGCCATAGATGTCGTCACCCATGCCAAGTTTGCGCAGGTCAAAGACCATGCTTCCCTTGTCAAGGATACGCAACACGAGACCTTCGCCGTGAATCATCGGGATGACCGAAACACGGACGTCGATTTCGCGCCCTTGCACTTTCAACTTCATGCGGCCGTCTTGCGGCAGACGCTTTTCGGCAATGTTCAGCCGCGACATGATCTTCATGCGGCTGACGATGGCGGCTTCGAAGCGGTTAATCTCAGGCGGCACCGGCTGCGGCTGGAGCATGCCGTCGATG
>JAEZGD010000403.1 GCA_023417165.1 Planctomycetota bacterium | reverse complement strand
CCTTTAAGCCTGTCTCATTTTCAGACATAATACAAGACTTCATGGGAAGGAGGGGCGGTCGGCGTGGGAGCTGGCGCATCCGGTGCCGCCGTGCGGCCGTCTCGAGCACGCATGAGAGGAGGGCTCGCCGTCAATGTTTAAGAATCTAAGTGCTGAAGGATTAGGGATTTCCGGCCGTCAAACCGAACTGATCGAGCTCGCACTGAGCAACGGTTTCTCGGGTCTGGATTTGGATATTATCGATCTGGTGAAGCGGTCCCATGTTCAGGGGGTTTTGCAAGCCACACGGTTTCTGAAATCGGCCCAAATGCAAATTGGCGGGTTTGAGCTGCCGATTCGTTGGCTAGCCGACGAAGCCGCCTTTCAGGCGGACTTGGCGCAGTTGCAGGTCGCGATGGAAATTGCGGTCACTTTGGGCGGTAAGGGCTGGTACACCCTCATTCAGCCTGGCAGCGACGAACTGCCGTACCACGAGAACTTCGAATTGCATCGCAAGCGGTTGGCTCTGATTGCGAAGCTGCTGGCCGAGAAGGATCTGAAACTCGGCCTGGGTTTGCTGGCTGCCCCGGCGCATCGCGCCGACAAGCGTTTTGAGTTCATTCATCAAGCCGACGCGTTGCTGACGCTGATCAAGACGATTGGTGCTCCCAACGTGGGGCTGCTGTACGATACCTGGAACTGGCGCGTGGGCGGTGGTTCTTTGGATCAGGTTCGCGAATGCGGGACCGAGGGGATTGTGGCTGTTCGCATCGCGGATGCCCCGGCCGATATCGACGCCGCCTCCGCGGTCGAAACCGATCGCACGCCGCCCCAAGAAGGTGGTGCCTGTGACCTGCCTGCGGTCATGACCTTGCTGAGCGAATTGGGCTACGAAGGCCCGCTGTCGATGTTCGCCGACCGTTCTCGCTATGCAGGGCGGACGCGGGAAGCGATTGTGCAGGAAGCCCGGGCAGCGCTCGATGACCTGCTGAAGATCGTCAATCCTCAGACCGACGAAGTCGCCACCGGCGCATAGCGTTCTGTGGCGCCGCCAAAGAACGAATCGTCTTAGGGGCTCGCAAGGGCCCCTTTTTCTTGCGCAGCGGTGGTACAATGCTCCCGCCAAATTGGGAGCATTGATCATGATTCTTGACCGACTCACGAGCGCCGATTCCTACCGCTCACTGGCGCCGCGACTGTGGCAGGGACTCGAGTACCTGCGCAACACCGATCTTCAGCAGTTAGAGCTAGGGCGGCACGAACTCGATGGCGATCGGCTGTACCTGATGGTGCAAGAGTACGCCACCAAGCTGCCGACCGACTGTATGTACGAGGCGCATCGCAAGTACTGCGATATCCAGACCTTGGCGTCTGGGACGGAGCAAATCGGTTGGGCTCATTTGGCGCATATGCGCGAGTCAGTGGTCTATCAGGCCGATCGCGATGTCGCCTTTTTTGAAGGGCAGGGCGATCTGTTTACGCTCACACCCGGCATGTTTGCGATCTTCTTTCCGCACGACGTCCATATGCCCTGTGTGCAGGCCGCCACCGCGGCCGAGGTCAAAAAGATCGTGGTGAAAGTGGCGGTGGAACCCTAATCGGTGGCATCGCTGGTCCTGATTGCGCCAGTGGATAAAAGCTGCGGCTTCATTAGGACTGGCATTCTAGGCAAACTGTAGGGCGCGGCTATAATTGTCCTGTCGTCGCGTCGATAACGACGACGGTCTTTCGTCATTCGTGTCGAGTTAGAGCCGCCAGGAACCTGTGTATCGTGACGCCCACCCTAGGACTGCTGGAAATCCGCGGCTTTACGCCGGCCATGGTGGCGCTTGATACGATGGACAAAACGTCCTCGGTGAGCGTCGTCCAGGTCGAACTTAACGACTTTTACGGCGTAGTCATCAAAATCACCGGGTCGACCGCCGACGTCTCAGCCGCCATTGAGGCCGGTCGCCAACAAGCAGAGCGGATGGGCGGACAGCCCAACGCAACGGTGCTCAACCGTCCTGACGATCGCGCGATCCAAGCGATTATCAGCAAGAATGAAGTTAGCCCCCTGATCCAACAAGATGTCGTGATTCAGCCGCGCACCGCGGCATCCAATAGCGAGGAATCCATCGTGGCCGAGAATCCATCGTTCGCCCTGGGCTTGATCGAGACGCAAGGCTTTACCGCCGTTTTCGAAGCGATCGACAGCGCCTGCAAGGCGGCGAATGTCGAAGTGCTGTGCAAAGAAAAGCTGGGCGGCGGATACATCACCGTGGTGGTTAAAGGGGACGTCGCCGCCGTCAAGGCTGCGGTCGAAGCTGGCCAGGCTAAGGTCGGTGCACTCGGCAAACTCATCGCCGCCCACGTCATCGCCCGGCCCAGTGCAGGCGTGCTCGCCCTGCTGCCGAAATAGAGAAATCGCCACAGAGCCGCCGTTCCTACGCCAAGGCTGCCGCTGGGAGTGGTACAATCCACGGACCTGAACTTCTGTTCTTGGCCCCTGGAGTTTTCCAACCGCGATGTTCGAACTCGCCATCGTTATTCTTCTCTTCGTCATCCTTTCGGGCGTGATGGCGATGGTGGATGCGGCCGTACTTAGCGTGACGATGGCGGAAGTGCACGAGCTCCAGCAACACAATGCATGGGGTTCGGCGGCGCTACAGTTCGTCAAATCCCATATCAACAAATCGGTGGTCGTGATCGTCATTTTGACGAACACCGTCAACGTGCTCGGACCCATCCTGATTGGCGATCGAGCGGCCGACCTTGGCGGCAGTACGGCCATTGGCGTGGTCACCGCGATTCTGACTTTCGCCACGATCGTCTTTTCGGAAATCATTCCGAAGTCGCTCGGCGCTCACTATGCACCAACCATCGCCCGCGCTGCTGCGCCAATTGTCACGTTGCTGATTTATGCGCTGTATCCAATCGTGCTCGGCCTGGATTGGTTTTCGAGCCTGTTCCAGCAAGAAGGCGGTCGACGCATCGGCACCGAAGCACAGATTCGCTCGCTGGTGACCATTGGTCGTCGCTCAGGCTATATCGAGAAGGACGAAGGCCAACTGATCCACCGCGCGTTCGTGCTGAACGACAAGGTGGCCGCCGACGTCATGACGCCGCTGAAGGATATCGAAGGCGTTAACGAAACCGCCACCATTCGCCAGGCAGCGAACCGCGTCTTTCACAACACGTATTCGCGCTATCCAGTGT
>JAEZGD010000618.1 GCA_023417165.1 Planctomycetota bacterium | reverse complement strand
GCGGATGGTAGCGTGCGCGGGGTCTCGCCCACGATTAGCCTGCGTTCGTGGAACGCCGCCTTGACGCCTAACAAGGGCGAACTGGTCGGTAGCGATTTTTAATCCTTCTTAGCCCCCAGAGATTCCTATGCAACGAGCGATGTTGCCGCTGATGTTGTTAGCGCTGCTGGGTTGCGGTAAAGCGACGACTTCGGTCAGTGGCGTAGTGACGATTGATGACGCGCCGCTCGAAAGCGGCATCATTTCCTTCGCGCCCACCGAAGGCGAAGGAACCGCCGTGGTCGCGACCATCAGCGGAGGCAAGTACAGCGCGCAAATGAGTACCGGCAAAAAGCAGGTGCAGATTTCTGCGCCGATGGTGATCGGCAAACGTAAGGAGTACGACGGCCCCAACGCTCCCGAAGTCGAAATCACCGACGAGCGCCTGCCAGAGCGTTTCAACAGTCAGTCGGAACTGACCTACGAGGCATTGCCAGGGCAGCAAACCCAGAACTGGAACACCGTCAGCAAAGGGCCGCGCAAGCCCTGATTTAGAGGACGCATCGGCAACTTCGGATGGGCGGATTAAGCCGCAATTTCGCGCCGAAGTGCTACAGAACCACCCCTCGGGCGGGACCGTAGGATGATCGACTTTCGTTCGGTAGTTGCGACCGCCGAACCAGTCGATAAGCTAGGGAGTTTGATTTCGTCCCCCGTCCGTAGGTTGTTCGAGGAATGTCCATGCCGTTCTCGCTCGAGGGTCACGTCGCCATTGTCACCGGCAATTCCACTGGCTTGGGCAAGGCTATTGGGCTGGCCCTCGGCAAGGCGGGTGCCAAGGTGGCTGTTAACTTCGCCAACAATTCCGCCCGGGCGGAACAAGCGCTGGCCGAGTACCAAGCGGCTGGCATCGCCACTTGCCTGGTGCGCTGCGATGTGACCACCGAAGCCGGTGTGGACGAGCTATTCAGCGTTGTCGAGAAGCAGTTGGGCAAGCCCGACATTTTGGTTCCCAATGCCACCTGCGAACAACCGCTGAAGCCGATCGAAGATTACGACTGGGCCTTTTATCAGCGGATGCTCGACTTCTTCGTGAAAAGCCCGTTCCTGCTGGCGAAGCGCGGCCTGCCGCACATGAAGCAGCAGAAGTGGGGCCGCATCATCAATATCACCAGCGAAGTGTTTCAGCGAAGCGCGTCGCCGTTTAGCGCCTATGTGGCTGCCAAGGGTGGCCAGATCGGCTGGTCGCGCAGCATGGCGCGCGAACTAGCGCCGTTCGGCATCACGGTGAACATGGTCGCGCCGGGCTGGATTCCGGTCGAGCGTCACGAAAACGATCCGCAGGAGATGAAGGACGAGTACTTTGTCCAAATCCCGATGAAGCGCTGGGGTGTGCCGCAAGAAGTTGGCGACGCGTGTGTCTACCTGGCCAGCAATGAAGCCAGCTTCGTCAGCGGGCAAACCATTTCCGTCAACGGCGCTCTGACGCCTGTGAATTAAAAACGGGATTCGATTACCAAGAAACGCAACAAGCGAGTTCGAAGCTTCGAACTCGCTTGTTTGTTTTATCTAAACACTGATCCCTAACCACTGCCCGCTGCTATCGGTACTCGCCGGGATAGCTGCTGTCGTAGGCACTCGGAGCGGCCGAAGCGGCCGGCTTGGTCGCAGTGGCCGGATAGCTGCTGCCATAACCCGTAGCTGGACTGGTCGTGCCGCTGTTGGCTCCATAGTTGGCATTGCTGCCGCCATAGGTGCCGGTCGAGTAGGCCGGTGGCTGCGGACCATAAGTGGAAGGCGTCGCAGTCGTGGCGCTAGGGGCCGTGTAGCCGCCGCTGGCCGGATAGCTGCTGCCATAGTTCGACGAACGCGTGTCGTAGCTGCCGCCGGTCGCGCCCGAGGGCGAGCTGTCGCCATAGCTGGCGCTGCCGCCGTAGCTCGAGCTGTTGCCAGCCGGAGCGGTCGACGCGCCGGTGCCGTCGCTATAGTTGGCAGGCTGCACGCCACCCTTCAGAGCCGAATCATCCCCTTCGCGAATGCTGCCCGGCTGATAAGGGGCGACGCTGGAGGGGCTGGCCGCAGGCGAAGTATTGTAGCCGCTGGCTCCGGCATAGCCGTTGCCCGTCGCGCCATAGTTGGTGTTGCCAGTGGCCGGATAGCTGGAAGTGCCAGCCGAGCTGCCGCCGGGAGCGCTGTAGCCGCTGGGGTACGTGCTGCCGCTACCGTAAGCACCGGTGCCACTAGGGGCACTAGTGCTCGGGGCGGAAGCGTTGTAGCCGCCGTAGCTGCTGCGGGTGTCGGCCGTACGATAGCCGCTGTCGCCGCCATAAGTCGCGCCGCCGGTCGAGGTATCGCCGTAGTCGGTAGTACTGTAAGTGGTGCCGCGGCTGGCCGTGGCTCCCGCAGCTCCCTGGCCGGTGCTGCCAGGATAAGTGCTGGGATAAAAGCCTTGAGCGTTGTAGCCGCCCGACGGCGAGGTCGTGGCAGCGCCCTGGCCGCTGCTGGCGGCATAGCCACCGCCAGTGGCGCCGTAACCGCTGCCAGGCTGCGTGGCGCTCGCCGGTTGGGTTGGATAACCACCGTAGGGCGTCGAAGGATACGTGCTGCTTCCGGTCGCGCCGGTTCCGGCGGCACCGGTGCCTGCGACGGCCGAGCTGCCGTAAGCCGACGTCGGCGAGGTCATCGTCGGCGTGTTGGGCTTGGTGTTGGCAGCCGTTTGCGTCGGGCCAGGCGGAGTTACCGTGCTCGAAGGCGACGGCAGCGTGGTCGAGGGCTTGCTAGCGATCGCATCGGCGCTCGGCTTGCTCTTGGAGCCAAACCAGCTTGAGCCCGGCATGCTCCAGCCGCCACCGCTACGGCAGCCGCTCGCACCGGCCGTCGCCACTGCGATCGCCGCAACGACAAAAATCTTGCGATACCATTCGAACGAGCGCATGGCTTCCATGCCCTTTGCTTTGTGGTGAAACGGGCAGCAGCGACGCGCCATCCTTGGCCAGCATCGCAACGCTCTCACCGTGACTGCGTAACCTGAATTGTTTTGGGATCCGCCGCCTATCGACTGCGCCGGCGGAGATGCGCCCGCCTCCTTGTTTTCGACCATCGTCGCCTGCGAAATCCAACGAATCCGCAAAGTTTGCCACGCAGGTCCGCAACGCTGGCGTCGAAAATGGGGCGAAGGCGGGGGGATGGTACGAAGCGCCGCTCCATGCGTCAAGGGCGGTTCCGCGCCCGGCATCTCACGAAGCCGTTGTCGCACGCCCGCGGCAAAGCTGGTCGACACGTTTCAACAAAGTGGGCACGCGAAACGGACCATGCATAGAACGCAAGCCGTTGGCCGCCACCGTTGGATCGATGCCAATCGCCGTCACCCACAGCGGACGCTGGCTGTCGCCGCGCAAGACTGGCAAGGCAAAGTCACTGCCTGCGAATGCCGACTTGGCCACACCAACTACCGGCGTACGACCTTCGATCGCTTCATAGAGTCGCGCGCCAAGCCCAGGCCGACGGTGCGCATCGAGCCACACATACCCATCGACGACAATCACATCGAGTGGTTCAACGACGTGCTGCAGTGCGGCGAGCAAGCAGGGGAGTTCGCGGCGAAAGAATTCGCCAGGTTCATAACTCGCGACGTTACTGATCGGAGTCGTGAACTCACGCGCCGCCGCGGCGACGGACCAGTCGCTGGCCAGCACGCAGGCCGCCAACGCCTCGCACTCGCGGTAGTCGACATCGAGACACGCAATCATAGAAGCAATGTCACACCGCGCCCCGCAGAAGTTCGCAGGCTAGTACGGAACCTGCGAGCCGGACGACGCGTGTTGGCCGAGCGTCTCGCGCAGCGGATCGTCCTCGGGACCGCAAAATCCCAAGTGCGAGTGCTTGCGCCAACCTTCGGCAAAGCCAAACACGCCCGACTCGCGGCCCAAGTCGGCATCGAGATCCGAGAGCGCCTGCAAGTAAGAATCGTGTCCCTGGCTTTCGTCCAGCCAGCGCTTTTGGCTGGCATGACAAGCCAGCAGCGCCTTCTTGCCATCTTGCAGGTCGGTCACATCAACATAGAACTGCGGCTGCACGCGATTGCCGAGCGGATCGTGATGCGAATACGGCTGCGCGTGATAGACCGTCACTTTGCTGCTGATATGCGGTCGCGGCGGATCAACCGGAAAGTTGGGCATGCCGCGACTAAAGGCCGCCGTCACCGCCAGGCGGCAAGTATTGGTGTGGTCTTCCATGTAGTCGACTGGCGCGTGCGTCAGCACGATGGTCGGCGCGACTTCACGAATCACTGACGCCACCTTGGCCAGCGTCGCTTGATCGTAAAAGACCGCCAGGTCGTCGCACAAGCTTTCGTGAAACGTCGCTCCCAGCGTGGCCGCCGCGGCGATGCCTTCCTCGCGCCGCACGCGCGCGGTGGTTTCGCGATCGTACTGCGTACTGCCACAACAGCCGTTGGCCAGGTTCCAGT
>JAEZGD010000193.1 GCA_023417165.1 Planctomycetota bacterium | reverse complement strand
TTCCAAAGGTCTTTGCGCTGCGCAACAAAGAGCTGGTCTGTCTGCGGTTGTCGCCGTTAATGATGGGCTTTTCGTACGTCGTTTGGCCCGTCGTTGCGCTCTTGGAAGCGATTGTCAAGGCGGCCATTCTGGTGGGCGAACGGTTGGTTTTTCGCGGTGGCGACGCGAATTCCCGCATCGAAGCCGCACATTTACAAGAACTGCGCGCGACGGCGGCGCTCGCCCGCGCTTCGCGTCTGATCGGTGCTCGCGAAGAACGCATCATCCTGAGCGCGGCGCGCCTTTCCAGTCGTCCAGTGATCGAGATCGCGCTGCCAGCCGAGCACATCAGCCTGCTGTCGGTCAGCGATAGCCTGGCGCAATGCTTGATCGCTGCGCATCTCGACATGCACACGCGGTTTCCGGTCACCGAACGCCCCGGCGATCCGCAAGCGATCATTGGCTACGTCAACTTCAAAGACATTGTGGCGCTGCTGCGAATGTCGCCGCGCAACCCATCGCTCTCGGCCATTCTGCGACCGATTCCGATGCTGCAAGCCAACGAGCCGATCTCGCATGTGCTCGAAACGATGATGCGCGAACATACGCATATCGCGCTAGTGCGCAATCCCGAGGGGCAGTTGGTCGGTTTGGTGACGCTGGAAGATATCGTCGAAGAGTTGGTCGGCGAGATCGAAGATGAGCACGATCGCTTGCCGGCGCACGTGGCGACTTCCGAGGCTGGCTGGGTGGTTGGCGGCGGGATCTCGCTGACGCGGTTGCGCGAAGTGACGGGTCTTGATTTAGAGGTCGATATGCCGGCCGAGCCGGCGCGCACCCTGAATCAATGGATGTTGGGGCATTTGGGACGCCCCGTGCGCGGTGGCGACGTGCTAGAACGCCATGATCTGCGCGTCATGGTTCGCAAGATTCGCCGCGGCGGAGTGCTTGAAGCGCAGGTGACCCGCATAGAATGACTTATCACGTCATTTTGCGGAGTCTTCTACCATGAGTCGCCAGCTAAGTTTGCTTGAGCGTTTTGCTATGCGCGTTACCCTGTGGACCGGCAGCAGCCAGGCGCTCGCGCTGGCTGTGGGAGTGGTTGCGATTTGGGCCGTGACCGGGCCATTTTTCGGCTATTCCGAAACCTGGCAATTGGTGATCAATACCGGCACGACGATTGTCACGTTCTTGATGGTGTTTTTGATTCAACGGTCGCAGAACAAAGAGTCGCTGGCGTTGCAACTGAAGCTGAACGAGATCGTCGCCGCGATTCAAGGCGCTAGCAATCGCTTGATCAATGTCGAAGATCTCAGTGAGAAAGAGATCGAAATCCTGCACAAGCATTACTCCCATTTGTCGACGCTGGCCAAGCGCGATCGCGATCTGGGACAGTCGCATTCCATCGAAGAGGCGCATGGACGCCACGCCAGGAAGCTGAAGAATCGTGAGCGAGACGCAAATAACCCCTGAATTCGTGCGCTGGACGGTGGCCCAAAGTTGCGCACTGCGCGACGAAACCGACATCACCGATCCCGAGCAGGCCGAGCGCCAGTTGCGGTCGCTGCGGGAATTGAGCATGGCCCGCGCCGAGCGACGCGTGGTGCAAGGTATTTGCCTTGCGCGCGATGCGCTAGCGCAATCCGATTCAGCACAAGCGCGCGGCTTTTTGGAAAGCGAAGTGCTGGCCGCTTATGGTGGCGAAGCATTGGTGACGTCGCAATGCGCAACGTGTCCCGCGAATGTCTTGCCTGGCGAATTGGCCAGCGAACGCTTCGCGGGCTGCTTTGGTTTGTTGATCCTGGAATCGCCGCTGGCAGAGCAATTAGAAGCGGCGATAGAACAAGTGCGCGCCAGCGATCCTGAGCGGTTCGATGATGCGTTTTTGGCGTCGCAACCGCGCCGCTACGGTGTTTGGGCGACCCCCTTTGCCTCGCCGCAGATTACGCTGCTGATCGAGATCTTTTGCGTATTGCAAGTAGACGAATCGAGCCGGGAAGTGGCAGAGTTTCGTCGGGCGCTGCAACTTGTGCATGCGGCTGGCTTGTCGCTGTATGCACGATTGTATCCGCCAGGCGAGGTGCAGTCATTTGCGTGGACCGTCGCCTCGCATTGCCCGCGTTGTCGCGCGCCAATGACAATGGCGGCGCGCCGTTGCCCGGCGTGCCAGTTTGTAGGTCGTGCTTTGCCAGGCAAGAAACGCAAGCCGCGCGGTCAGCGTCCGTATGTTCCGCTGGCACGCTTCCTCGGCGAGCGCGCCGCCCTGGAACTCCTCGCCAGCGCCCGTCTTCTGTAGACATCTCGGCGGAGCGTGAGGGCGACGTCCGTCTTGCTTGCTTGTCGACTGTCGCTCGCGCGATAATGCTGGCGAAGGAGGGCATGCCATGAGCGAAGCCACACGCCCGGCGAAGGTAGCCACTGCTCATAGTTCCGCAGCTATGGTCGCGGTGTTGATGCTGGTGGTCATTGTGCTGCTGCCGCTGCTCTACGTTCTCAGTACCGGGCCGATCCTCATGATGGTCAGCCGCGGCCGCATGGAGCCGGAGTTTTGGAAGTGGTTTTACGCGCCGCTCGAATGGTTGTACGACAATGTAAAGTTCGTCCAGGCGTTCTTTGACTGGTATTTCCAACTGTGGCGTTAATGGGTTGGACCCAAGATATCCAGCATTCCCGGCTGACCGAGCGTGTTGCTGATGGCCCCTCTTGCTTGCTTGTTGTCTTCGTCGCGCGCGATAATGCCGCCAAAGGAGTGCTTGCCATGAGCGAAGCCACACGCCCGGCGAAAGAAGCGACCACTCACGGTTCTGCGGCTGCGGTCGTGGTGGTGATGGTGATGATCACCGTGATGCTGCCGGTACTCCTGTGTCTTATACACATATC
>JAEZGD010000192.1 GCA_023417165.1 Planctomycetota bacterium | reverse complement strand
CCATCAGGTTGTGATATGCGGTGGTGACGTCTTGAAAGCCGTACTTGGCAAGTGTCTGGCGAATCGACTCTTCGCTCGGACTAGGATCCAAAATCAAATCGACTTCCGGCTCAGCGTGGCTGTCGTCGCCGAATGCCGAGTGCAGCAAGTGATTGAGAATCTTGCGATTGAGCTCGGTTTTCTGGCTGAAATCGGCCAGAAACGCCGTCAGCGGATTCTTCTTCGCGGTTCCTTCGGCAGGCGGCGCGTCGCCATAGCCCAGCCGCACCGCCAGCTTGCGCAGTTCGTCCTCGCTGGCCGGCAGCGTATGCGTTTGCAGATCGAACATAATCTGCAGGCGATGTTCGACCTTGCGCAGGAAGGCGTAATTCTCTTCGAGCAGCGAACGTTCCTGCCACGTGAGGCAACCGGCTTGTTCAAGCTGCGCGATGGCATCGAGCGTGCCTGGCACGCGAATCTGCGGCAGGTCGCCGCCGTTGAGCAGTTGCAGAAACTGAATCACGAACTCGATGTCGCGAATGCCGCCATGCCCTGTCTTCACATCACGCGTGTCGCCCCCTTCGCGTTCGGCGCGATGCTCGATGCGCCGCTTCAGAGCCTTGATGCCAGTGATGTCGGCCAAGGTCAGATAACGGCGATAGATCCACGGTTCAAGCTGCGACAGAAACTCGCGGCCCAGTTCGATATCACCGGCCAGCGGGCGCGCTTTGACATACGCCTGGCGTTCCCAGGTGCGGCCGAACACATCGTAATAATGCAGCGCCGCTTCGCGCGATTGGACGAGCGGCCCTTGCGCGCCTTCGGGACGCAGTCGCATATCGACGCGATATGCGACGCCCAGCTCGGTCGTTTCGGTCAGCAGCTTGATCACCTGCTTCGCCAGGCGGTCGAAGAACTCGACATTGGCGGTGGTTCGCTCGCCATCGGTTTGGCCTTCGCCGTCGTACAGAAACACCAGGTCGATGTCGCTGGAGTAATTCAATTCGACGCCGCCGAGCTTGCCCAGCGCCAGCACCACAAAGCGCGCTGGCGAGCGATCGGCCCGCAGCGGGACGCCGCGATCCTTCGACAGCTTGCGAAACGCCGCTTGCACGGCCGCTTCACAGATGGCGTCGGCCAAGAAAGAGATTTGCTTGACGACCGTTTCGATGCGCTGCTTCTTGACGAAGTCGCCAAACGCAATGCGCAGGGTCTCGCGCTGCTTGAAGCGGCGCAGCGCCGTCATCACCGCGCGCTCGTCCGAGAGCGCCGCGACTTCCGCGCACAACTCGCCGACCAGCACTTCACGCGCGACGGGCTGACCATCGGTGACGCGCAGCAGGTCGAAGCTCTCGGGATCGCGCACCAAGAGCTCGCTCAGATGCTGGCTGGCTGCAAAGATCGTCAGCAGCGTGGGCAACGCCTCGGGGTCGCGTTCCAGCAGCCCCCCCAGGCTCAGCGGGCTGCGCGACGCCAGTAGGAACCGCTCGAGGTTGTTGAGCGCCCGGTCGGGATCGCTGCAATGCGGCAGATGCTGGACCAACTGATCGCAGATGATCGCCAAGAGGTCGAGCGTGAGCCCGCTTTGGCTCATCGCCAATAGGTTAGCGTGTGCTCGCGGCAGATCGCCGATTCCCCACCCGCGCAGCGTAGCGGCCGCCGTCTCGGGCTGATCAAGCCATTGAACCAGTTGAGCAATTTCCATAGTCGACAGCAGGCGGCAGAAATCCCGAAGCGACGCTCTTCCTAGCGTCCCAATCGCACCCTGCCAGTTTACTCAACGCAGCGCCACTCCGGCTACCGGCGGGTTACGCAAATGACGAATGCCGAAAGCCAAATGTCGAAAGAATGACAAAGGCCCAAGCACGAAAAACTCTGGCCACTTGCCACTTGGAACTTGGAACTTCGTTCCCGGTGCGGCTCGCGGACTCGCCACACCCTACGTTAATGTTGCTAGCCGCCGTCTCCGCGGCTGGCGCTTGGGCGACGCTGGCTCAGCAACACGATGATGGCGGCCAGTTGTAAACCTAGCAATAGCGCCCCTAGATTGACGATGCGGCGCAGATAAATGTTCTGCATCTCGGTGGCACTAACCGACGGGCCATAAGTGACAAAGCTGCCCACAATCAGCCATGCCGTAATGCCCACTGCGGCTAAGAGTAAAACCACGGCAATCCGTCTCGACCACATGCTTCCTCCCACTGCTCACTGCCCACTGCCCACTGCCCACTACTCACTGCTCACTGCTTTAGCCGTTCCATGCGATAGTTGAGGAAGTCGACGCCGCGCAGGGTGACGACCTGCGGGGCAATGACCGTGAAGCCGTGCGCTTCGAAGAACGTCTTCGCGGTGATGCTGGCTTCGACGAACAGCCGGGCGATCTGACGCTGGTGAGCTTCGGCGAAAATCGCTTCCAGCAGTTGGCGACCGACGCCCAGACGTTGATGGTCGGCCGAGACATAGACGCGATCGAGATGGCCGTTGTCTTCCAACTCGGCAAAACCAGCGAGCCTTCCCGCGACTTCGGCCACGACGACGAACCGCCCTTCAAAGCGTTTCGCCCAGGCGTGCGGATCGATCTCGTCCGACGCCCAAGCGCGAATCTGCTCTGGCCCATAGTCGCGCGAATTCACGCGGCGAATCGTATCGCGAAACAGCGACAGCAGCGGCTGTGCGTCGGCGGGCTGATAGCGCCTTAGCTCACATCGCCCAGGGATCGTAGGTCCCGATGGTCCAGACGTGTCCTTCGGGATCGCGACACGTGAATCCTCGTCCGCCATAATCTTCGTCCTTGATCGGAATCACCACTTCAGCGCCGGCGTCCATCGCTCGCTTGAGGACCGCATCGGCGTCATCGACAACCAGGTAAATGCTTTGCGTGCCGCGATGGCCGACTTCGTCGGGCTGCGCCATCAACTTGCCATATTCGCCATCCCGCACCGAGCCCAGCATGATCATGCCATTGCCCAGGCGAAGCTGCGCGTGAGCAATGCCATCGTCGCCATCCGGCACGACCAACTGCCGCTCGAAGCCAAACGCCTGGCACAGCCAATCGATCATGGCCGGCGCATGCCGATAGCGCAAACACGAAATCGCCGCGGAACCGTTCTTGCTGATCGAAGACATCCGAAATCCTCGCAAAAAGAGATTCGCTTGTCAGTCGCAACCGCATCCACCGGGATCAGCCGCGCACGATTCGCCTTCGAGTTCGACTTCGACCGTAATATGTGCGAAATGCTGCTCACGAAGCAATTCGTGCACGCGTTGCTTGACCGCCACGACCTGCTGGCGATCGCAATCGTTTCGCAGCACCAAATGGGTCGAAAACACATGCCGCTCGCCATCGAGCGTCCAAGTATGCGTGTGATGCGCTCCGACCACGCCGGGGATTTCCATCAGCGTGCGATCGAAGGCGTCGCTATCGAAACCTGCCGGCGCGCTTTGCAAAAAGACCAGCAACACCTGCCGCAAGTTGCGAAACACGTTCCACAAAATAAACAGCGAAATCAACAACGACAACAGTGGGTCGATGATCGGCAGATCCCAGATCAGCATCACCACACTGCCGACCAGCACGGCCGCCCAACCCAGGGTGTCTTCCAGCAAGTGCCAACTGGCCAGCTTTTCGTTGAGCGAGTGGCTGCCGTGCAACTTCCAGGCGGCCAGGCCATTGAACAAGATGCCGATCACCGCCAGCACGAACATGCCGGAGGCTTTCACCTCTTCCGGCTGACGCAAGCGATGGATGGCATGCCAGACCACGAACGACAAACCCACCGTCAGCACGACGCCCATGATCAGCGCGCCGAGCGTCGAATAACGGCGATAACCGTAAGTG
>JAEZGD010000164.1 GCA_023417165.1 Planctomycetota bacterium | reverse complement strand
GCCAAGAATACTCTCTGTATCATCCTCGGTTTCGATCCAGCAAATCCGAAGGGCCCCAAGCTCCAAGCTCAAGACTTTGGACGAGCCGAAGCGTTACTGGATCGTCACTATGCCACCGCCGCCAAACACTGGGCCTTGCAAAACCCTGGCCGTGTCGTGCAACTAGCTGGCATCAAGTTCCTGCGGATGTGGAACTTTGTTCCCAACGCCAGCGAGTTTGGGAGTTGGAAGTTCCGTCTGCTCTACGCGCTCACGTACACGCCGCTGCTGATCTGCTTCGTGCTCGGCTTGTGGAAGTTTCGCCAGCGCGGGTTCGTGGTCTGGCTGCTGTTCCTGCCTGCGGTCTACTTCACGCTGCTGCACATGATCTTCGTGTCGTCGATTCGCTATCAGCAGCCCGCGATGCTGGCGTGGCTCGTGCTCGGTGCAGCGTGGCTAGCAAATACCAAATTCCTAATCCCAAATCCCAAACAAATTCCAATACCCAAGGCCGAATGATCGAAACGGAACGATTCTTCGTTTTGGTCATTGAGCTTTCGAATTTTGGTGCTTGTTTGGGATTTGGGATTTGGGATTTGGGATGTGACTGTGGAGGCCTAGCATGACCTCCACTCCGGCACCCCATCCCGCTCCCCGGCCCGGCTTGATCGGCTGGATCTATGGCCACGTCCGCGCGCTGGTGCTGCTCGCTGGCGCAGGCGTGGTCGTCACCGGCGTCCTGATCTATACCGGCGTGCTGGGCATCGATCGCCTGGATGAAGAGATTCGCGTCCGCATCGAAGCGAAGCTGGCCGACAAGTATCCGCAGCTAAAAGTCACTGTCGAATCGGCGCAACTCAAAAAAGGCCGCGGCATTCAGATTCGTGGCGTTCGCATCAGCGATCCGTCGCTCGCCAGTCCGCAAAACGAACTCGTTTATATCGACGAGATCCTGGCCGCGTGCGACACCAGCTTGCAGGAGCTGCTCACGCACGACCCGCACATCAAAGGACTGACGATTCAGCGTCCCCGCCTGCGCACGATGCGCTGCCCGGACGGGCGTTGGAACAGTATGGCGCTGTTGCCGTTGCCGCAGTTCAGCCGCACGCCCTGTCCCACGGTGATCGAGGACGCGGCGATTGAGGTTTGCGATCCCGCCCAAAACGCCGGGCGGCCATTGGTGCTGAAGAATCTCGACCTTAGCATCGCGCCCGACCATTCGCCTGAGGCGCTCGAGTTCCTGCCCGAAAGTCAGTCGCGCGTCCCGCTGAAGGTCGCTGGTTCGTTGGCTTGCGAGCACTTTCGCCAGGTGACGCTCGGCGGCTGGTTTGATCCCGTCGGCGGCGCGTGGGCGCTGCGCGGCGAGGTCGATCAATTGGTCGTCACACCGGCGCTGGAACATTCTTTGCCCATCGAAGTACCGACGCGTTTGCTGTCGCTGCACGATTTGCACGGCACGTTAAGCCTCAGCTATGAGATCACCAACCAAGGCCTGGCCGAGACGAACAGCCAACTGCCGTTTCGCTTTGAAGTGGCTGGCAAACTGCAAGAAGCACGGCTGGCGGATCCGCGCCTGCCGCATCCGCTGACCGATCTGTCAGCGCATATTTTTGCCGACAACGAAGGCGTCCGTTTTCAAGAGATTGCCGGCAAGTGCGGCACCGCTAAGGCGTACCTGTCGCTGACGCGCCGCGGTTGGACCAACAGTGCGCCGCTGACCATCCAGGGACGCATCGTGCAACTCGCCCTGGATAGCGCGCTGGCCGAAGCGCTCTCGGAGAAGCATCGCGAGGTCTGGGATCGCCTTTTGCCGACTGGCGCGATCCACGTTGATTTAAACATGAACTTTGATGGGCAGCAGTGGCATCGCGATATCACGGCCGAACTACTGAACGCATCTGTCGCCTTCGACAAGTTCCCCTATCGGGTCAGCGGGGCAGGGGGGAAGGTCCAACTCACCGATCGCGAGTTGATCCTCGAAACCTTCGCACTCGTCGGACGCCAGCGCGTGACTTGCAACGGCCGGCTGGTCGATCCCGGTCCCAACTTTACTGGCTTTCTCGACATTGCCAGCGATGGTCCCGTCACACTCGACGAGCGACTACTGTTGGCCATGGATGAAAAGACGCAAACGATCGTGCGTTCGCTGGCGCCGCGCGGCGCGGGGACGTTTCGCTTTCGCATCGAACGCCAGGATCCGGAGCAGAAGATTCAGCCTTACCTGTCGGTCGCGCTGCAAGACGTCGCCATTCGTTACGAGAAGTTTCCCTATCCGCTCGACCGCATCAGCGGAAACATCATCTGGCAAGATGGCCGCTGGACCTTCGAGAAGTTCTCGGGATCCAATCGCAGCGCATATGTGCTGGCAAGCGGCGGGCTGGCGCGCAACACGCGTGGCGAACAGGTACTGCGCCTGGAGTTCGCCTGCGCCGACGTGCCGCTTGAGGACGATTTGAAGCGCGCGCTGCCTCCGAAGTTGCAATCGTTGTGGGCCGATCTTTCGCCCAACGGTACGCTCGACAAGGTGACGGCCGTGATCGATTTCAATTGCGACAGCCGCGAACTCGACATCTATGTGCAGGGCCAAAAGAACGCGCGACCGCAGCAGTCGGTCGCAACGCACAATGTCTCGCTGCAACCGTCGTGGTTGCCATATCGCATCGATCACATCACCGGAACGTTTCAATACCGCAACGGCGATATTCAACTGAAGTCGGTGAAAGGCCAGCATGGCGAGACCAGGCTCGCCGCGGATTCGCATTGCCAATTGAACCCCGACGGCGGCTGGAACATCAGCATCGATCGCTTCCATGCCGACAAGGTTCAAGTCGATAACGAGCTGCTGGCGGCGCTGCCCGCCAATGTGCGGCAGTTGCTGACAAAGCTGAAGCTGCGCGGACCGTTGCATATCGTTGGCCGTGGTTCGCTCACCAGCGATGGCCGCACGCCGCAGTTGGCCGGAGCGACCTGGGATGTCACCGTCGACTTGGAAAATGGCAGCCTCGACGCGGGCCTGCCGCTCGAACATGTGCACGGCGGCGTGCGTTTGGTCGGCTCCGCGAATACTCAAGGCTTCTCCAGCGTCGGCGAGTTGGCGGTCGATTCGGTGGTCGCCCAAGGCGTACAGCTCACGCAAGTTATTGGTCCGTTGTCGCTCGATGGCTCGCGTTTGATGCTAGGCGGTTGGGCTCAACAGGCGCAAGATCGCAGTCGCCCGCCACGACAAATCACCGCCAAGGTGTTTGAAGGCAGCATGACGGCGGACGCAGTCATCGCGCTCGACGAAGAAGGGGCATTTGAAGTGCAGGCCTCGCTGACCGACGCCGACCTCGCCCGCATCTCGGCCGAAGCCGTTTCGCAGCGCAACAAGCTGACCGGTAAGGCTCAAGGCTATGTCAAGCTGGCCGGCACGCGCAAAGGCAAGCACACTTACAACGGCTCTGGCGTCGTGCGACTGCGCGATGCCGATATCTATGAACTGCCGGTCATGGTCGCGCTGCTGAAAGTGCTAAGCGTACGCGAACCTGACAAGACGGCGTTTAACACGGCCGATCTCGACTATCGCATCCAAGGCGAGCACATCTATTTAGATCGGCTCGATTTCGTCGGCGACGCCATCACGCTCAAAGGCTCTGGCGAGATGGATTGGCAGCGGAACCTGAACGTGCAGTTCTATACGATGGTGGGGCGCGACGAGGTGCAATTGCCGGTGCTGCGTCCACTGCTCGGCGAAGCCAGCCGCAATCTGATGCTGATTACGGTCGGCGGCACCCTGGATCAACCCGAACTCAAACGCGAGGCCTTTCCCGGCCTGAACGAGACTCTGCAGCAGATTTTTCCCGAGGCAAAGCTGAAATGAGCAACGACCGCTGCCGCCCCCCTCGTAATTGTGAGGTAGGCTTCAGCAGGGTCTAAAGTTCAACAACGCACCAGGAGACCAGACGATGAGTGTTGGTTCTCTCGGCTTAATTGGGTCGCTCGCTGGCACGCCGCTCGCCCAGGCGAAGGGCAGCGA
>JAEZGD010000118.1 GCA_023417165.1 Planctomycetota bacterium | reverse complement strand
CCCGTTTGCAGGTCTTTGATCGGACCGGTGCCAAATGCCTGTCCCCACGCCACCGTCGGCAAAATGGCCAACAATAACGCAATGCCGAGAGATTTCATGGCGACTGCTCCCCAAATGTTTGCGGTGCTAGCGGCTGGATCAATTATAGGCAGTCGACCAAAGTCGGGTCGAAGGGCTAGTATTCGTCGACGCGCATGAAGGACCGTCGCGACCGTCCAAGATTCAACTTCGACAGTCGGAGGAGAATGCCTCGCGACCGTCCAACGCCGCCGGGCGTAATGTGCCGCGCAGCGCTCGATGCCAGCGTTGAGCGCGTCGAATGCAAGCCGAAACGACTTCCAGCAGGTTGGTTCGCTGCACCGGCTTGAGCAAATAGTCGCACGCCCCAGCATCCATTGCCGCGGCCAGGCGATCGGACGTGCTATGTGCCGTCATAATCACCGATTGCGTCCAGACATTACGGCGTTTGGCGGCGGCCACCACTTCTAAGCCGGAGCAGCCGGGCATTTCAACATCGCTCAGCAAGATGTCGCAGCAATAATGGTCGAGTAACGGCACTACTTCCTGTGGATCGGTCAGCGCAGTGACTTCGATCTCTTTACCAAACTGTGCCTGCAAGGCGTCGCTCACCATTCGTAAAATGGTGGGGGAATCGTCTACGATGAGTACGTTTAATTTGCGTGAAAATGTCATAGGGTGCGGCTCAAGGAGAATAAGTCAGTCCTGAAATCTAAGCCCTGATTCGCGGAATGCACGAATCGACCGCATTTTTGTCGCCCCCCGGATGGGCCGTTCCGGATCTAACAGTGCTACCTGCTCTCGCGAACGGCGAACTTGTCGTTTCGAACCCACGCCTGCTTGTTTGGAACGCAGACTTTTAATGGGTGGAGCAACTTGCGCACCACCCTTAGGAAGGGACGCCAGGCTCCGATAGCCAGCTTGTGACGCCCTGCCGTTCGCCGGCAACAGACAGTAGGAATCAAGCTACTGCCCTGGCGAATGGAAACGACCTGTGTGGCACGCACCTTGGATACAACGCATCTCAGCGACGAAGACTTGGCCGCCGAGGCGGCGCGCGAAGGGAGCGAAGGCCCCGCCTTTGCCGCGCTCTTCGAGCGCTATGAAGAGCGCGTCTGGCGGGTTTGCTTCCGGTTGCTGGGCAGTGCCGAAGACGCGGCTGATGCCGCCCAGGAAGTCTTTGTGCGACTGTTTTTTCAGCGGCAAAAGTTCGCCGGACGAAGCCGCTATTCGACCTGGGTGCATGGCATCGCGTTGCGAGTCTGCTTGGAGATGCGGCGCAGTCGCGGACGGCGTCGCACGCACGAAGGCGCGGCGCAAGAACAGCACGCCTACGAAGAACGGTATGTCGCGCAGCCCACCAGCGGCGCGGACCTCGACCTGGCACAAATGCTCGACACGCTCGACGACGAAGACCGAGCGTTACTGATCCTGAAGTACTCCGAAGGTTACAACCACGACGAACTCGCAGCCATGTTCGATCTCTCGGTCAGCGCGTGCAAGATGCGCATTCACCGCGCGATCGCCAAGCTGCAAGCTCGCTTCCCTGACCAGAACTTTGGCGACACGGAATAACGGACGCAGGCGATGCCCCCGAATCTGCTTGAACAACTCGGCCAGCAACCGGTCCCCGCACCGCCGCAGCGGTTGCGCGGCGAAGTGCGCGAGCGTGTCAACTCGACGCTGATCGTGTTGCAAATCACCGATCTGGTCGTGCGCGGACTTCCGTTCGTGCTGGTGCACTTTGCCCAAGCGCTCGGCGGATTGCTGGCTTACACATTGACCGGAACTTACGAACCACGCGTGCGCGACGACGCCCGCGAATAAGAGATACACTCCAAACCAAGCTTCCTCTTTCCGAAAAGAGATGACCATGTTTCCCACACTGATTGCCCAAACCGATCCCACCACGCCAGTCGAATCGCTCAGCGAGACCGCCGCGCACTCAACTAGCGCCGTCATGCACAGCTTTAGCAACGTCACCGCCCAGTTTGTGGAGTTTGCTCCCAAGGTAGTCGCCGCGGTAGCGGTGCTGATAATTGGCTATATCGTCGCTCGACTGGTGGCGCACGCGATCACTACGGTTTCCGAAAAATTGGGACTTCAGCGCGCTGCTGAAAGCGGCGGCTTGGTGCAATCGATGCAGCAGGTTGGCATCGAACGCACGGTGCCGCAGATCGTGGGCGTGATTATTTTCTGGCTGCTGATGTGCGTGTTTGCCATCGCCGCCTTCGATATTCTCGACCTACCGGCGCTGACTGGCGCGATCGAAAAAGTGATCGCCTATATTCCGAAGCTGCTCGTGGCGACGTTCGTGGTCGTGCTCGGCTTGCTGTTGGCGGCGTTTTTGAAAGGCGTGGTCGCCACCAGCGCCGATCGCGTCGGCATCACGTACGCTCCGCAACTCGCAAGCGCGGTCTATTGGATCTTGGCGCTGATGACGTTCATCGCCGCGTTCGACCAATTGCAGATCGAATTCAAACTGCTCAACGAAGCGATCTTGATCGCCTTCGCGGCGCTCGCCCTGGGCTTTGGGTTGAGCTTTGGCCTTGGCGGTCGCGACGTCGTGGCCGGGATTCTGGCGGGCTACTATGTGCGGCAACGCTTGCATAGCGGCGACCGTGTCCAGGTGGGCCATTTTGAAGGTATCGTGCGCGAGGTCGGTCCCGTCGCCACCATCATCGAAACGAACGAAGGCGGCATGATGTATCGTCACAGCATCCCCAATGCCAAGATGCTGAACGAAGCGGTGCGGTAACATTCACGATGGTTTGACGTTTGGCTGGCCAACATGGCGAGTTGGCTAGCCGGGAACGCCTCACCGATTCGACAAGTACCCGTCCTGTGACGATGGCGATGATCGGTCGCGAGCCCCTTCAGAAATTCGCGTCGCAGCCTCTCTGAAATACTTGCATGTCGCCAAGCGGAGCGATCCAATAAGCAGCACCTTATACGGGTTTTGCAGTGCTTATCAGGCTCATCTTGAAGGATTGCGACGATGGAAGTTCCTGGCCTTGGGACGTTAACGAAGCAAAAGGGTACTGGCTGGTACGTCAGCGAGCCGATTGCGATTCCCATGTTGGGCGGTCAGCAGTGCCGAATTGCCCTTGAGGGTTACCAAGACGATCCTCGCCCGGAAGACTTCCATGTGGCGATTGCCAATTTCCTGGTTGGCACGCCTGACGTTTTGCGGGCCGCCGACGAGGCCCTCTTTGCCTACTACAAGGACATGGAGGAGTATTGGCTGGAGGATGGCGAAGAGCCAATCGAGTCCGCCGACGAACTCTGGAAACTGGTGGAACTCGGCGATGAGCCACTCGTGCAGCGTCGCGACGGAGGCGACCAGGGCATCTACATTTCGCTGGATGGCAATTGTGAATGGGAGCCCGAGCATGGCCTGCAAATCGTGCTGAAGAACGGCCTGCGAGTCAACAAACTTGGTGAGTACGATAGCCACCTGACCAACTCCGATGCCTACGACGATCCGGAGTACGAAAATGTGATCTATCCGCCGCGTGGATAAGCGTCCGTCCCCCGAGCGGGTCTGAAACGGTCCCCACCTCCCTTGATTCCCCGCCCCTTTTCCGCGATACTCTTGGATTCCCCTAAGCCGTTCCCTGGCGGCAGTGCGTTGCATTGCCGATAAACCGAGGACGTGCCGGGCAGTGGCATGGCTTGCCTGCCCCTCCGCAAGAGGGTTCGCAGCAGATCAAAGCCTGCCTGTCGGCGAGCGCACCTCCGCGCTGCCCAACCCGTTTTGTCGCGGGCTGTCCTATCGTAAAACCCGTTACTGTTTGGAGTTAGAAATGCGTTATACCGGTCCAAAGGCCCGCGTCAATCGCCGCCTCAAGGCGATGGTCTATGAAAGCTCGGGTGCGTCGCGCGCGATGGAGCGTCGCGAAAATCCCCCCGGCATGCACACCCGTGGCAAGCGCCCCTCGCCTTACGGCCAAGCGCTCTACGAAAAGCAAAAGATCAAGCACTATTACGGCCTCGGCGAGCGCCAACTGCGTCGTTACTACGACAAAGTTTCGCACATGAAGGGCAACACCGGCGAACAGCTCCTGCTGTACTGTGAAAACCGCCTGGATAACGTCATCCGCCGCGCTGGTTTCACCAAGACCCGCCCACAAGCCCGCCAAGGCATTGTGCACGGCCACTTCCATGTGAACGGCATCAAGGTCACCAAGCCTTCGTACCAGCTGCGTCCCGGCGACGTCATCTCCCTGCGTCCGATCGAACGCCTGTACAACCTGTACCAAGGCGCCAAGCAGGACGCCGCCGCCGACCGCCTGGACTGGATCACCTTCGACGCGGAAAACCTGCGTGCGACGGTCCAAGGCAAGCCCGGCCCGAGCGACATCAGCTTGCCGGTCGACATGAAGATGGTCATCGAACACATGTCGCGCTAGTCGTCGCTTCGCTTTCCTAAAGCAACAAAAAACCCCAGCCAGTTTGGCTGGGGTTTTTTATGCGCTCTGGCGAGCGGCGAGAATAGGCTCTGGCCAACCGGCCGCACTACTCGCAGCAGCAGCCAGCGACCTTCTTCAGCTTGAAAACGCCGTTGTCTTTGCACGACGAATAGTCGGCGTTGAAATCGCAAGCGGTCGCGGTTGCGGTATAGGTAAAGGTGCCGAACATGCGGCCCAGGTAGTGACTGCCCGAGAGCGTCACGTGATCGCCGGTATCTTCGACGACTTCCAGCACCACGCTGTATTTGAACGGCAGCAGCTTGAAGAACCGCCCCTTGAAGTGCACGCAGTAATGCGTCTCGTCCTGCTTCACAAAGGTCGCTTTCAGCGGTCCCTTGTGCGGCGTGGTTTGGCTTCCCCAACAGCCTTCCCAGCAGCCCGATAAATCCACCGCCAGCGCGCTTTGGGCGGCGCTCGCCAGACAAAACATCACAGCAACCAAGCTGACGCGAACAAGCGCACGCATGCGGGCGATCCTTGGGAAAGGCGAAGCGAGACAATCTTCATTTCGCGCTATCGTCCGCAGTGTCCAACTCGCATGAGTTCCCCAACAGAAGGCATCAACGTAACGAATTTGCCGGCTATCACTCTCTTGTCGTGTTTACTACGCCTTAGGCGATTCTGATTCTGTTTTGGTCGTCGCAGGAGGCGGAACTGCCGGCAGCAACTCATACGTGAATGCACCCAGCAGCGTACCGCGTGGCACCTGATGACACGCGCGGCAATCGTTGGTGGCACGCAAGGAACCGACCATGCGCACGCGCGCAGGCTGTGAATCGACGACCAGATCTTTATCCGCGCGCAATTGCTCGATCGCCTGGCGTTCGAAGGTTTTGAGCGGTCGCGTCGGTGCGTCTTGCAGATGATCCATCTGCGGCAGGCTCTCTGAAACATATGCCACAGGCTCGGCATGCTTGAGCAGGCTTACCAGTTCCAACTTCACCAGTTGCCACTGTTCCAACTCCGCGGCGTCATCCTTAACGGCCGGCGTTTGCGAAAAGCCATGTCCAACGAAACCTGCGACATTTTCGCGGTCCCGAACATATCCCATGCGCCCGGGATCCAGAAAATCGCCGTGGCCAGCATGATGCAGAGTCTGAAGCGTTTCCTGCGCTGGTGTCTTTGACGCGGCCAAGGGAAAGTCAGCGGCCTGGTCGGGCGAAACTTCGGGCACATAGGGCGGCGGCAATGTCACTGGCGCCACAGGCGGCAGCACAATGTCCTCGCGGGTGGCTCGCATAGGCATTCGCGAAATACCGAAACCTGAGGCGTTAACAAAAGAGTCGCGGTGCAACTCGTGCAACTTGAATAAGCTACTGCCGCGCGATGTGAAAACCGTGAAGCTAATCGGAGAATCCGCCCGCACTTTGGTTTCATGCTCCTGCATACGTTGCTTAACCGTCTCGGCCAGTTGTGGCTCCGGCAGTGCGTTCGCTTCCGCTTCGTAGGCCAGCCGCGGAGCCAACGAAGTCATGGGAAACTCGGTCCGCAGTGCCTCTTGCTCCACATGCTGGGGCAGCGCGATCAAGCTAAGGAATCCGTAGATCGCCGCCATCGATGCCATGGACAATAAGCGAATCGCCAGCGGTTTCGCACCCATCAATCCGCAAAGGATTGCGAAGACGCAAGTCGCTATCGACTGCAGCACTAACGCAGGCGAGAACAGAAAATTCACACCAGGAAGGATGATAACCGCCAACCCAAAAGCGGCGAAGGCGATTCCTGCGACGCGCCAGTTCGTTCCTGGTTTACGCGTCGCGAAAAAGAT
>JAEZGD010000067.1 GCA_023417165.1 Planctomycetota bacterium | reverse complement strand
GTCGATAGCGCGACCATCGTTCCCTCCTTGGAAGTGCCAGTCGCCTGGGGCTTGCGGCCAGCGACCATTCGGGTCGCTACGCCAGGCGTCCTGCCTGGCATGCCGCGTCAGTTGCGGGAGGAGCAATCTGGTCCAGAATTGAAATTCTTACAAGACCAATCGTCCCCGGCCTGTCACAGTTTCGCGGGAATTACGCTAAAGAATCCCGAAGAAACTGTCGCACCCAAAACAAGTGCACTCTGTGTGCCAAGTCGTGACCTAGAGTTGCATATACCTCACCGGGGCATCCCTCCATGAACGAGCTAGCATACTGCCACCACGGCGATCAAGGCTGGCACACGCCGCTACCCACCTGGCTGATCGACGGCTGTGATCTACTGGCCTGGCTTGGACTTCGAGCCATCCACAGCGACGACGTGCGCGGCATCGGCACCGTGCCGATCGACGCCTACCTGTACCCGACGCCGCACATCCTGCACCTGGTCTCGTCTGGCGAGACCGCGCGCCAGCACCTGCTAGATATTTGCATGGCGGACGGCATGTACTCGTTTGTCACGGTCAAGGTCGAAGCAACCGCCGACACCATTCTTTGGAGTGAGTTCGCCACCGCTCCCGGCTTCGAGACACCGCTTACGTCGCAGCGATTCACATTCGCGAAAGACAGATACGCACGTTTGCTCGCGTCGATTTGCCGAACGGCACTTGCCGACGCCCGGCACTATGCGCCAAATCACGAGTTGCGTTCGCTGAATGAAACCTGGGCCGCCATCGTTCCCGAGTCCACACCTAAGCGCCGCAAAGGCTGGCAAATCGGCTGGTAAGTCAATGACCGCTCGCTGACTCTTCTTCACTAGCCCGACGCGCGAGCGAGGGAAGAGTTATGCCTGAGGTGTCCCAGCGCCGTGGGCATCGCTAGTGCTTGAACTCTTGCGGAACCCGTGGCGCTATTGCTGCGCGAGCATTCCTCTTCCCTCGCTGGCGCGTCGGGCTAGTGAGGCAAATTTTCTTCGAGCACGGCGAGATGCTGCGCGGCCATCTGCTCGATCGAAAACTCGGCGGCGACCCGCGCGCGGGCGGTGGCAGCCAGTTGCGAGGCGAGATGACGTTCGTCCAGCAGTCGTTCGATCGCGCTGCACAGCGCCGCAGGATCGTGCGTTGGCACCAGTAAGCCGTGCCGCTCATGCTCGACCAGCAGCCGATTGCCGGGAATGTCGGTGGCAATGACCGGCAAGCCAGCGGCCATCGCTTCCAAGAGC
The DNA here is from genome assembly GCA_023417165.1 of Planctomycetota bacterium. Taxonomy (GTDB): domain Bacteria; phylum Planctomycetota; class Planctomycetia; order Pirellulales; family Pirellulaceae; genus JAEZGD01. The sequence goes on along the minus strand of JAEZGD010000067.1, from coordinate 11,959 downwards.
GACAGCGACATCCCTTCTTCATACGACGGCAGCACATACAAGTCCGCCGCCGCCAGTACTTCGGTCACATCGTCAAACGCGCCCGGCAGAAACACCTGGTGATGCAAACCGAGGTCGACGATTAAATCATAAAGCGGTTCGCGATATGGTCCCTCGCCAATCAGCCACAGTCGCGCGTTCGGGCGACGCCGGGCAATCGTTTGCCAAGCGTGAACGAGATCGTCGAGCCCTTTTTGCGAGTGCAATCGCCCGGTGTAGACCACCAGCGGCGCATCGGCCACCATCTCGAGCGAAAGATTCGCGTCGATAATCGCCTGGCGGGCGGTGAATTGCTGATCGCTGGCGCGTGGCGGACCAATCGTCACGCCATTGGCAATGCGATGCACACGATCTGCTGCGTAACCGGCTTCGACCAGTTCACTCGCAATGGCGGCGCTCGGCGCGATGATCGCCTGCGCGTTTTGGCAGGCGCGCTTGATGCGACTGCCAAACCGCGCGGTACTTTGCCACTGAACATCGCCAGTTGCACCTGCACCCTCGGCTCGCACGACCACCGGCACGCCGCTGTCTCGCAGCGAAGTAATGGCCGTGTAAGCGTCGTGCTTGAGCATGGAAACTAGCACCGCGTCCCACTCGTGGCGATGCGTTCGCAGCCAACGCGACAGCGCATGCATGTAGCGAATGGTTCCCCAGCCGCGCACTTGAGGCTGCGGCAAACGCACGACATTGACTTCGCGATGGACGCATTCGGTGGGCCAGTGCGGCTCCCACTGGGCGGTCAGCACGACGACTTCGCGCCCTTGGCGACGAAACTCGACCGCCAGGTTGGCCATCGCCATTTCGGCTCCGCCCACCTGCGGCCAGTAGCGGCGCGTCACTAGTGCGATCCGCGATTTCATGGTGTATTCGCGATGTCGTGCTCTTCGAGCGTGGCAATGTACGGCAAGTTGCGATACGCGTCGCGATAGTCGAGCCCGTAGCCCACGACGAATTCATCGGGAATCTCGAAGGCGACAAAATCGGGCTGATACTCGACCTCTTGCCGCCCCGTCTTGCGCAACAGCACGCCGGAGCGCACCGAAGCGGGTCCCAACTCGCGCACACACTCAACGACCTTGGCCAGCGTATGCCCGGTGTCGAAAATGTCGTCGATCAGCAGCACGTCTCGCCCGGCGACTTCGGGCATCAGGTCGGCGTTGATGACCAGTTCGCCGCGCGCCATGCCCCCTTTATAGCTACTCGCCTGCAAGACGCCGACGCGCAGCGGCATCGCCAGAAGGCGAATCAAGTCCGCCAGGAGCACGACGCTGCCGGTCATGACCGCAATCACCGTGAGCGGATTCGCCCCATAGGTATGCGTGATTTCGGCCGCCATGCGGGCGACTCCCGCTTGCACCTGAGTATCGTCGAGCAGCGTTTTCACAGCGAAGTAATCGTGGTTAGTGGAGCGCGCGTCAGTCGTCGCCGCATTCTAATGCTTGGAAGGAAGTTCCGCGACCGATAGACTGAGGAACTCACGTCCCTTTGCCACTCGCCACCGATCTTTCCTGACACTCCATGCCTTGGTCCTCGATCACGCTCGCCGGGCATCCGTGCGAAGTCTTTGAACCGACAACGCCCAATCCTCATGGCTATGTGCTGCTGTACCTGCATGGCGTGCATTTGAACCGGCTCGACGACAAGCCTGTCTTTGTGCAGCTGTTTGAAGAGCATGGCCTCCCGGTGATCTGCCCTTGGACGCAGCGGTCGTGGTGGACGAACAAGATCTGCGCCGAGTTCGATCCGCAAATCACCGCCGAGCAGCACATTCTCAACAACGTCGTGCCTTACATTGCCGAGCGTTGGGGAGCCGCGCCGCCGAAGATTGGCTTGTTCGGCACCAGCATGGGAGGGCAGGGGGCGCTGCGGCTGGCGTACAAGCATCCAAACACGTTTCCGGTCGTGGCCGGCATTAGCCCGGCGATCGACTATCATCTGCGATTCGACGAAGCCGACGAAACGATTCCGTTGATGTATCCCGACAAAGAAGCCGCGCGGCAGGATACGGCGTTGCTACATATTCATCCCCTCAATTGGCCGCGGCATCAGTTCTTTTGCTGCGATCCGGAGGACGAGCGGTGGCATAACAGTTGTGACCGCCTGCGCATGAAGTTGTGGTCGCTGGGCGTGCCGCACGAGCACGATCTGGTCACCAGCGGCGGCGGGCATTCGTTCGCGTACTACAGCCACATGGCGCCGAAGGCGATTGGCTTTTTGCTCGAACGCCTCGATCAAGAGCGGCGGCGCGTGGTGTGAACTGGGCTCAGCTGCCCACGCCATACATCTGCGCCATCCGCTTGATCCTGGCGACCAGTTTGGCGCGTAACTCGGTCGGGGCGAGCACTTCGGCCTGGTCGCCATAGCCCAGGATCCACCACGAGATCTCGTCCAGCCCGCTCACTTTCACGCGAAAATCGAGCGTACCGTCGGCGTTCAGTTCGGTCTGCTGCGTGCGATGCCACAGCACTTCCGCCACATTCCGCGCCACCAGCGGCTGAAACCGCAAGTGCACTTCCTGATCGGGACCGTCCTTCACCAATCGCCAGGCGTTGCCAAGATACCGTTCGAGCGAGAACGAGGTCGGAATGCGATAGGTTTCTTCTAGCGGCGTCAACTGGCGAATGCGTCCCATGTTGAACGTCCGCACTTCGCTATGGAGCGACGATCGGCCAATCACGTACCAACTGTGGTTGTGAAACAGCAGCCGAAACGGCGCCAGCCTCGTTTCAACGCATTCTCTCTCGGAGAAGCTGTCGTACTGGATGCGCAGCGCTTTTCGCTGGCCGAGCGCTTGCACGATGGCGTCGTAGGTTTCGGAACCATCGACGCGCTGTACTTGCGGCAAGCGAATCTTGACCGCGCGCGTCACGGTGCGCAACTCTTCACGCAAGCGCGCAGGCAAGTTATTTTCGATCTTGAGTGCCGCCGAGCGGGCGGCGCTTTGAAAGGGAAGCCGCCCGTCGCCTCCCAGTTCGTGACACAGCATCACGATCGCCAGCGCCTCTTGCGGGCTGAAATTCGTCGGGGGCAGCAGATGCGAACTCGCCAGGCGATACGTCTGTTCGGGTTCGTAGTAGACCAGCGGAATGCCAGCTTGCTTGAGTGCGTCGAGATCGCGAAAGATGGTGCGGCGAGTGACGCGACACTCTTGGGCCATCGTGCCCACATTATGTCCGCGACTGCCTTGCAACAAGCCAATCAACTTGATCAGCCGATGAACGCGTTTGAGATTCATGGCTGCATGTCACTGGCCGCCTGTTACTGGCCTTGGTGGTCATGGTGCGGCCGTCTGACGGGCCGCACCAGGTAAAACATTGTGGGACTTAGCGAAGCGGATTGGTTCCTAGTTCCTCTTCGTCGAACGACACCTGGCGAGCGACGTGTCGCATCGGCGAGGTCGTGGTCGCGGCAGTCGTCGCAGTCGCGGCCTGGCGACGCGGGGCCTGAGCGATAGGAGCCGGCTCTGGCTCGGGAGCCGGTTCGTCGATCCGCGGTTCGCCAGGCTGACCGCCTTGGTAGACCGCCGGGGTCGCACCGCGAGCACCGTCGGTGGTGTCTTGGTCTTGAGCGACCGGGCCAGCCGACATCACCTTAGGCCGCGTCCAACCATAGTTCAAGTAGATGCCGGCGTCCCGTTCGCGTGCACGGCCCAAAGCATCCCAGTAAGCCTTCTTCGGCCAGGGGCCTTCGGCCAACTGCACGCCGCAGTATTCCAGCAGCGAGCCCTTGCGGTAGTGCACTTCGCAGATCGACTTGTTGTAGGTCGAAACCGTCCGATAGTAGTCGGTTTGAGCCTGTGCCCGGCGACGCTGAGCGTCGAGCACCAAGTCCAGCGGAGCCTTGCCGTTCTGGAACAGGGTCTGCACGGCTTCGACTTCCTTCTCTGACGCGTTCAAGCGATTGAAGTGCGTCTGAGCCAGCAGGTACTGCGTATCGAGGTCGCGAACCGCTTGCGTGAGCGTATGCGAGACGTTCAGTTCCATTTCTTCCAAGCGAGCCCGTTCGCGAGCGATAGCCAGTTGGGCATTTCGCACGCCCGACAGTTCGCGGCGAGCACCGATACGCGGCGGGACAATTTCCAGACCGATGCGCGACTCTTGATAGTCGCCTTCGGTCAGTTCGCCAATCGCCTGCGAATCCACGTTCGGGAAGTTGACGCCGTTACGCTCTTGTCCCAAGCCGAACTCATCGCCCAAGCCCAGCCAGCGATACAACATGGTGACGTTCACCTGCGGCAGCAATTGGTTGCGAGCCGCGATCAGTTGCACTTCGCGCTGTTGGATCAGCCACTTCTGGCGACGCAGGTCAGGGCTGCGCACCAACGCTTCGGTGTGAATTTCGTACCAATCGAATTCCACGCGGGCGGTCGAAGGTTCTTCGCTCGGACGGATCAGGCGGCCATCGGTGGCGGCCAGGCCCATCAAAAAGCGGAGATTGTTTTCCGTGCTATACAGGTCACGCAGGGCTTGCTCGACTTGCGAGCGGAAGAAGAAGTACTGCTCGCGAGCTTGTGCTTCTTGCTGCGTCGACTCGGTACCGACTTCTTGCTTCAGTCGCGTGTTACGCCACGAACCCAAGGCGCTGTCGCGGCCGAGCTTCGCGGTTTCGAGCGTGCGATAGACAGCGTTCAGATCCCAGTAGGTGAATTCGACATCGCGGATCAACGTACGCACCGCCGATTCGAATTCGGCCAGGCTAACGTCGGTTCGCATCCGAGCCAGCACGATCGGCAGGCGATTGATCGCCACGCCGCGACCACGCAACAAGGGGATGCGCGCTTCCGCTTCCACCGCTTGGTACCAGTCGCTTGGCAATGCACGACCGAAACCGCGGTTGTTATTGTCGTAAATCGTTTGGCTACGCAATGCGTACACCACACCGGTGGCGGTCTTCTTTTGCAACGCCATGTCGACCTGGCCCAGGTCTTGTTGCAGGGCCAGCGGCACGAACGGGAACGCCGCCTGATTGATGTTCTGGGGGCGATCGGTCTTCTGCCAGAACGCCTGGGTGGTGAACTGTGCATCGAAATCGCTGAGAGCGGCTTCCACACCGGTTTGCGGATCGGTTTCGAAGATCGAAGGATCGTAGACCGTGGGATTCGCTTCCGGACGCGAGATGAGCGAGTCCGGAATGACCGTGCGGCCGTCGATCGAACGGGTCGCCGCACCCAGGTTCTTAATCACCTTGCTGTTTTGCAGTGCGATGGAGACGCAATCTTCGAGTCCCAAATCCCAAATATCGAACTGGTCGCTGTTGCTGATTGTCAGCGGAGCGTGCGCCTGGGCGACTTCAGCCAATTGTTCTTGGTCGAAGCGGGCGTCTTCGATTTCGGTCGCATGATCGAGGTAATGCGACAGATCGCCATCTTCGCGGAAGTAGAACGGCTGAGACGGGGCGCACCCCGTCGCCGAGACCAGGCCCAGCAGAACCAGCGTGCAAAGATTGCGAATTGGGCGTCTCATCGAAAGTTCCATCCTGTGAGGCTCTTGCTCGCGGCCAACTGCGGTCTATCAGGGGGTGCCAGGGCCGAAGCACTGGCATGTGCATGCGTGCGCCAGCAGCGCTGGCAACGACATGGCATCTGGTTGTTGTCAGGCCCCCCTGACCACCGCGTCAGCCGCCTCAGGTCGTCGCGCATCGAGCGCGTGCCCTGCAGGTGGACTTAACGGTAGGCAAGTTATCGTCCTCGCGATCGTTAAACTTTCAGCAATCGTCGCAAAGCTCAAGATTTTTCAGAAATGAACGATTCGCTGGCGCTGCTGCCATGCTGGCACCCTCTGGCTAGAGGGGCTTGGGATAGGTTTGCAAGGGCCCTTCTCTTTTGCGAGGCGACCAATGAACCCCGCGGTATCTCACAAGCACTATGTACCCAGCGGCGAGTGTCACTTTGGGAAGCTCGCCCTGGCGATCGTGCCACTGCTGGTGCTGTGCTGCGTGCTGGCACTAGTGGCATCAGTCGCACTGAACCGCGGGCTTTATATCTGTGTGCTGGTCGCGGCTGGAATGGGAGCCGCACTCGCTACCGCGGTGACGATGACCGTGCGATTGACTCACTGCCGCAATCGCATGATCGCCGCCGTGCTAGCGATGAGTTGCGGAGCGATGTCGTACTTAGGCTACTACCATGTCGACCAATGCCTGCGCTGGCAAAGGCCTTGGACATCGATCGAGAGTTTGCCGCACTACATTTCCTTTCGCGTCGCCACCGACACGCTGAAGTTCCATCCAAAAGCGGTAACGGTCGAGCCCATGCCGTCCGCGGTGGGCGTCGTTCCTCATCGGCCGTTGGTCCATCGTGCCTGGCTCTCTTGGTTGGGAGTTCAGTTTTGGCTGGAACTGGCGATGACAATGACAGTGCCGCTAGCTGCTCTCGCCTGGGCGGGTCGTCCTTACAGCGAGCAACGCGGTTGTTGGCATCGCCACGAGCGCTTGATCCTCAAGCCCGAATGGATTCAGTCGCTGCGCGATGCCTTGGCGGAGAGCCAGCTGCAATCTTGGCTGGATGCGGGTCCTGAAAAGGCCACTGAGTACCAAGACCACGGTAAGGTTTGTATCTGGTACGTACCACGCGACGGCGCCGGGGCGATCGAGGAAGAGATTTATCTTTCGATCAATCAGGGTCCCAAGTGGCTGCTGGCGCCGTGCGAGGCGGCGTGCTTGGTAGCGCTGCTGCCGTCGCTACAGAATGTCACCGGGGCGGGGCTTGAGCGATTGGCAGCCGAAGCACAAGACACAGACACCTTCGACTCGGCGCGCGTGTGGCAATTGCCGCCCCACGAAGCAGGGCGATCGCAAAACGCCTGGAGTTGCTGGTGGCGACGGTGGCTTTTGTGGGGCCTGGTCTGCTTACCGTCGCTGCTCGTTGTCGCCGCGCTTCCCGGCGGTGTGCATGTGCTGGGACTGGTCGGCGCGCCTGAATGGCTTTATCCAGCTTACGTCGTGACGATGGGCCTGATCGTGGTGATCATGATTCGACTGTACATGAATGCCCAGCATTCGGTGCCCGTAGCTATTCTTCAATGGCTTGACCATGACTCGATTCGCCGCGCTATTTGCCGGCACACTCAGCGAATCGTGGAACCGGACGATGCCGACGCCATCTTTGCCGAGATGCTGCCGAGACAATTCTGGCACGGCGAGACTCGAGCGAAGCCGCACGAATACAATTCCGGACTCTTGAAGCTCGACGTAGAGCAGCGTGCATTGCTGTTTGAAGGGGACAACGCCCGTTACTGGATTCCGGCCGAGGCGGTTCTCGAGTGCCAGCTAGAGCGGATGCAAATTGGCGCAGCGACGACGTCGTCGTTCTATGCCGTCGTCTTATTGACGCGACTTGGCTCGGGCCTGTGGGAGTTTCCGTTCTTTCCACAACGGAACATCGCGGGCCGGAACAACTGGGAGCGCGCTTGCGCGCTACATGCGATGATCGAAACGGCGCTCGAACTAGAATTCACGCCGCTCCCCTCGACTCCACCGGCTCCAACCGAGCCGGTGCATGCGTAATGGTCAGGCAATGCGCCGCGACTACGGAAACTGCACCACTTCGCCATCGGCGCGCATGAAGAGTCGCATGAGCATCTTGGGATCGATGTTTTCGCTAATAAAGCGCACCGAGCCATCGCCGAGCGCCGCCTGAAAGCCGCCGGGGCGTAGGCCCAAGAGCCCCTTCAGAGGGTCGGCCTCGTTGGGCACGAAGTCGTCGGGCTTCGTCCATATGACGGCGCTCTCATTGTTGGCTTCCACCACCATGATGGTGTTGGACGTGCCATCGAGAACCTTTGCAAAGCCAATGCCGGTGGGAGCCTCGGCCGACTCGGGAGTAGAGAACATCATCTTATCGCCACGCACTGCCAGATAGATGGTCTTCCCTGCACCAGCAGTGCTATTGGGCGATTGGTAAACCGTCGGCATCTTGGCGATGAGCGCCTTGTTGTGCTCGCTATCCCAAGGTTCGTCTAGTTTGAACTGGTTATACAATTCGCCTTGTTCGATGAACGGCAAGATGTGCACGCGCCAGCTCAAGAGCGGCTTGCCCTCTTTGCTCTTGCTATAAGCCGCAGGCAAGCTCCGATAGGTGTCGTGAAAATTATGCATCGCCAGGGCAATCTGCTTGAGATTGTTGGCCGATTGCATCCGCCGCGCGGCCTCGCGCGACGCTTGCACCGCAGGTAATAGCAGCGCCACCGCCACGGGGGCCGTGCTGCCGATACTCGGCACGGGAAAAGTCTGCCGCGATTCGCTTTCGATGCCGTCCTTCGTGCGCCGCGTGATCGAAACTCCAGGCAACAAATGGCGACGAATCGATCGCGCCGACGGGATCGCCGTCATGTCGAATGCCAGCGGAGCGGCTTGCCCCTGCCGACGGCTTTGCTGGCGAACGGCTTCCATGACCATGGGCAACACGACGTTGAGCGAGCTATAGGTGGCATCGAACAGCTTCGGCGAATCTTGATAAGTGATGCTCAGCGTTTCGCCTTCTCCCGCCAGCGCCGCCGCCAGTCTGCGTTCGGTGAATAAGCCCTTCTCTTCAGGCCGGGCGCTCAAGTGAGCCTTAATCGACGTCGGAGCCAGGCTGACAATCAAATGCGATTCGGTCAGGCACCAGGCGGGACGAAGCGGAACTTCCGGGATCGCCAGCGTTTGAATCTCATACTCGCCGAACATGCTGCTCTCGATCCGCGGTGCACGCCCCGGCGGTCCGTTCGTCAGCATCATCTTGGCTTTGCTTAGTAGGGCAATCAGCTTCGCGCGGTCACGCACTTGCACCGTCGCAGTGGCCCCGAGAAAGCCGTCGGCCGGAGAAGTCGACAACGTCCAGACATCGCCTAGCGAAGCTAATACGTCCTCACTCAGGCGTTGGCCAAAAGTCTTTTCGAATTCTGCTTCCAGACGTTCGATCTGTTCGGGGCCGCGGGGAGCATGTTCCGCCACGATTTGCGTGATGACGTTGTAGACCCGCTGTGTGTTTACGGAAAATGCGGTAGCAAACGTGGCATCCTTGGGGATGGCCGCGAGGTCCGCTGCTTTGATGCCTGCGCCGTCAAGCAGCGTGAGCAGCCCGCGCGGCTCGCCATCGATTGCCATAAACGTACGATTGACGATCCCTTCGTCATCAAGACCGCTCACCGAGATAACGGGTCCCACCTGTTGCAGTCCCAGCGACGTTGCGATGCGCTCGCCATCGGGTCCCGCCATTGGCAGCAGCGTTTTGACGAGCGCCGGCGTATTTAAATAGGCCATGCTAGCGCGGCGATCGACCGGCAGCCGCTTTTGCAAATCGGCCAGCCATTTTGGCGTTTGCTTCAGACGCAGCCGCTCGACCATGCCTTCGACCGCGCCTTTGCCCAGGCCAATGACGACATACGGTCCAGCAGCGCCGACAGTGAGTTCGGTTTCAATGCCGTCACCCAGTTGCAACGTAAAACGTTGAAACCGCAACTTACCCAAGGTGATCGGCGTCGCCTTGAGATCTGCCGTCGACATTAACTGCACCAGGCCCACGGCCAGCAGTTCTGAATGGTCGCCCGCATCGACGAGCATTCCCCCTTCCATCTGCACGTGCTTGTCGAGCATCTCGATGCGCGAAGCAAAGACCGCCACCGAACGCGTGGTCAGCGTCTTGGCCCACAGGGGAATGATTTTGGGAACCTGTTGGAGCTCTGGATTCTTGGTGTCGCCGACCGACTGTTGCAAGTAAATCTTCAGCGACTTCTCCAGCTCCGCAGCCAGCGCTTGCACCTCGGGCTCGGCCATGAGCTGTTCGGTATGGTTCGCGCTCTTGGGATCAGGCGTCGCCAAGGCGGTCCAGGTCGAATACAGCACGCAGTTCTCCGGCGCGACATGCTGCATGGCCAGATTCTCGGGCGCTGGTGGAATCCCGAGCGGAAGGCCGATGCCGCTGAGCGTTAACAGCACAAGGGTGATGCCACCCATTCCCAAACCAGTCATCGAGAAGACCTCCGTAGAAAAGCAGCGCGGACGAGAGAAGTCCCGCCCCCTATCGTAGCGGGTTGCCGCAGCGAATGCGACAACTTCCCTTAGTCGCCGCCGGAGGCTTGATTTCCTGCCGCAGCGCCGTTAGCAGGGCGTCGATGTGGTCGCGCGTGTTATAGAGATGGCACGAGACGCGGATGTAGCGACGGTCGTTCCAACTGACGATCGGCACTTCAATACGATGCCGATCCCAGAGCGCTTTTTGCAGCGACCGGGCATCGCCAGAGGGCAGCGGCACGTGCGCCATCGTGCCGTACCACGCGGGATCGTCCGGCACGATCGGCGTCAGGCCGGTGAATTCAACGAGTTGCTGCCGGGCGTACTGCGCCAGGGCGTGACACTCGGTGCGAAACTTCTCCAGGCCATAGCCTTCCAGAAAATCGATCGCGGCCGGCACCGCCAGCCAGGCGGCGGCATCGCGCGTGCCGCTCCAGATAAACTCATCACTCCAGTGTTTGAGATCTTCGGGATAGATGCGTCCCCAACTCAGCATTGCTGGCTGGGCGGCGGCCTGGTGACGCGGATGCACATAGAAGAAGCCCGAACCAAACGGCGCGCACAACCATTTGTGCAAGCTCGCGCAGTAATAGTCGCAATCGAGTTGATCGAGGGCGAGCGGCACTTGCGCAATCGCGTGCGGACCATCGATGGCAATCGCAATCCCGCGCTCGCGCAGCGCCGCGCAAATTTGTGCCACAGGCAAGATCACAGCGGTGGGCGACGTGATATGGCTGACCACGACCAAGCGTGTGCGCGGCGTTACCGCTTGCAGGATCGTGGCGACTACTTCCTCGGCCGTCGTAAACGGCAGCGGCATCGCAACGGTTCGCACGCTCGCACCCGCGCCGGCGCATGCACGTTCCCAAATTCGCTTCACTGCACCGTATTCGTGGTCGGTGAGCAACACTTCGTCGCCTGGCGAGAGCGCGAAGCTGGCGGCGACATGATTCATGGCCGCCGTGGCATTCTCGGCGAACACCAGGTTATCGGCAGCGCAGCCTACAAAGCGCGCCAGGCGTTCGCGCGCGGCGAAGTAGGCAGGCTCGTACTGCCGCACCAGAAAATCCATCGGCTGCTCGTCGAGTCGCTGCTGCCACTGTGCTCGAGCGGCCTTGACCGCGCGCGGCGGCGGTCCGAACGAACCATGGTTCAAATAAAGCGTATCGGAACGCAGTTCCCACTCAGCAGCGATCATGCGAGTCTCAACGGCTGGCAAGTCTCTAACGTAGGACGAAGCCGTGTTTCGTCCCATTTACATTGGATGTGGCCAAAGCACGGCTTCAACCGACAAGGCGAATGTTATAACTGGCCATCGACGCCAAGTTGATGGTAATAGTGCTGCACTTCGTTCTGATGCTTCAGCAGCCAATCGACCGAAGGCTCGTGATTCATGGCTTTCTTGATCGCCTTGGCGGTAGCTTCGCGATTGGTATAGAAGAGCATTGCGTGGTCGAGCTTCTCTTCTTCCAAGACGGCCGGGTCGAGCCAGACCGAGACAATAATGCCCAGGTCGTTCGCCTTATGCTTGGGAATATCGCCGGCGCGGACGGCATCGAGCACGCCGTGGGCGATCGCCGCCTGAACGCTGCCCATCAAGATATTGGTGTACTTGCTATTAGTAACCGTAACTTTGCTGACCATCACGGTCGTGGGTCGGACCTGCACGTCGCTGTTCAGAAGCGCGAACACACGCGTGTGACCTTTCACCTGGTCGCCGATCAAGTTGGCGATGGCGTAGCCGACCGGCCCATCCAGTTCGCCGATCACCACTTCGGGTTCGGCCGCCGACCAGGCGGGCTCGGCCTCGACCAGCGCTTCGCCGGTGCGCAGGATGATGCGTTCGTTAGTGGGCTTTTTGACGGGCTTTTTCTTCGGGGCGGGACGTTTCTTGGCCATGAGCGAGACTCCACAGGATGCAGACTTCAAC
>JAEZGD010000759.1 GCA_023417165.1 Planctomycetota bacterium | reverse complement strand
AACCTTCTCTCCAAAATCGTCAAACGCCGCGCAGATCGGCGGCGCGCATCAACTTGTCGGTTTCGCGATACGCTTCCGCGACCCACTCGACAATCTTGTCCGGCTCAGGCGAGTACTCCAGTTCAATCGAGATCGCGCCGTCGATGCCGAGCTTCTTAATCTCTTGTAGATACGGCAGAAAATCGACCACGCCGCGCCCCGGCGGCAGGTCGCCATGTTTCTTACCGTCGCAATCGCTGATATGGACGTGAATCGCCTTGCCTTGCAAGCGTTGCAGTTCGCGCGGCGCGACCTGCTCCAGGCAAAGATGCGAGATGTCGATGTTGGCGCGCACCGCGGGATGATCGCAATCGTCGATGAAGCGCACCATGTTGTCGACATTGTTCAGCAGTGACAAGTGGAACGGCTCGAGTTCCAGCGCGATCTGCACGCCCAGCTTTGCGGCGTAATCGCCTAGGCGGCGGCAGTTGGTCACGGCGGTTTGCCATTGCTCAGCCGGCGGGATCACTTCCTGGTTCCAAATGTATTCGCCCAAGACCAACAACAGGTTCTTGGCGTCGTATTCGTAAACAAGATCCAGATAGCGTTCGCAGCGCTCGAGATGAAAGCGCTGGCAACTGGGATTGAAGTCAATCAATCCCGTCGCCACGCAGGCAATCGAGACGATCGGCAACTGCAGGCGGTCGCATTCGTCTTTGATCAGGCGGCGCTCGCGCACATCCAGATCGAGCGGATCGGCAAAGATATCGACACAGTCGAAGCCGAGTTCCTTCGTCTTTTGCAGTCCAAAGATAGTGGGTTGGTTCGCTTGGACCCACGCCGAATTAATCAGTCCTAGTTGCATCGCAAGGCTCCTTGTAGACCGTCAATGTAGCCAGGCCGGGCGGTCAATCAAGATTTGCAGGGAAGAGCACTATGCTTCCTGGCCCGCTGCCAAGGCCTGCTCGATTAAGGGACGTGGCGCGCCGATGTCCAAGACATGCACCAGTCCCAAATACGCGCGGGCCGACGACGCCAGAAACCCAATCTTTGGTGCGACGAATGTGGCGGTATGGTCGGCGCGGAAGGTGGGCTGCGCCGCAGCGCCGGTATCGGCATCGAGTCCGCTGGGCAGATCGACCGCCAATTTGCGCGCGTCGCTGAGGTTCAATAAATCGATGACCGCATCGAGCGGCGCACGCGGCGGACCTTCCGAACCAGTCCCCAATAGCGCATCAACAATCCACGCGGCGTTTTCAAGGTACGGAGCGATTTCGCCGGTCGATGTTGGGCCTGCGAAGCACTGGATCGCCACGCCCGACTTTTGCAGCACGCCAAAGTTGGCGGCGGCATCGCCTGTCAGCTTTTCGGGCTCACCCCAGAACAAGACTTGCACCTCTTTGCCGCGCAGGTCTAAGTGCCGGGCGATGACGAAGCCATCGCCGCCGTTGTTGCCGCGACCGCAGCACAGCACAACCTTGCCGCTGATGCCCAACCGGCAGAGCAAATCGGCGCAGCCTCGCCCGGCGTTTTCCATCAATACCAGACTGGCCAGTCCGTAGGTCTCGCTGGCCTGGTGGTCGATGTCGCGGACTTGCTGGCGTGAAAGATATCGCATTCAAGACTTCCTTGTGGCCCGCCCAATCTAGCGAGCAATTCCAGGCCGCGAAAGGCGGCTTCCCGCTGCTCTTTTCCAGGTGCTCGGATACAATCCCGAGCATGGAGACTCCCAATCCCTATCAGGCCCCGCATGCGCCCGTCGAGCCGTTCGGCGATTCCGACGTCTTGCCGACGAGCGCGTACATCTCGGCCAGTCTCTCGGCTCTGCTTGTCTGCATGGGCGCGACGTTCGTGCTGTGGCTGTTCTTTGGCTGGTTGGTGAAAGTCCCCGGGCTGGGCGGCTTGATGATCCTGACCTCGGCGCCGCTGATCGGCATCGTGATGGGAGGCATCTCTTTCTGGGAGGTGCTGCAACTCGAACGGCGTAAGCGACACAAGCGGCACCAAGCAGCGCACATCCCCCCGGGCGATGAAGTGCCCTTGTGACCGCTGCGCGACAGCATGTCTCATTGTTTATCGGTCCACCGCAAAGTTGCATGCATCCGTTCGCGGCAAGATTTCCCGTGATCTAGGTTTCGGGCGTCAACAAGACACGACCTTCACGAGAAATCTATGACGACCGACAAAGACCTGGTCCAACGCAGCTACGGAACCTGTTGCCTTTCGCCAAGCTTTTTTGACGATTTTTATGCGGCCTTCCTGGCATCGTCGCCGCAGATCGCCGCCAAGTTCGTAAACACCGACATGGCCAAACAAAAGCAGTTGCTGCGCGAAGGCATTGGCTTCATGATCATGTACTACGATGGCACCATGATCGGTCGAATCAAGGTCGACCAACTGGGACAGTCGCACTCGCAGTCGCGCATGGATATCAAGCCGCAGTGGTACGATTTATGGCTCAGCGCGCTGCTGGGCACGATTAAGAAGCACGACAAGGAATACTCGCCAGCGCTCGAACAGGCGTGGCGCGCCGTGCTCAGCAAAGGCATCGAAGCGATGCGTGGCCAACACGCTGCCAAGCCGGTAGGCGTCTAGGGCACCTTCAACGCAGCAAGCCAGCGCTGCTAAAATGAAGGCTGCACTTTTCGAGGAGTTCCTGCATGCCTTTATACGAATACGCTTGTCCGAGTTGCCAACACAGCTTTGAACTGCTGATCCGTGGCGACGACACGCCGCGCTGTCCGACCTGCGGCGGCGAGCGCGTTGAGAAACAATTGAGCGTTCCCGCGGCGCACGTCGCCAGCGGCGCGAGCCTGCCGATGTGTGCTCCACAGCCCATGGCTGGCGGGTGCGGAAAGCCTCAATGCGGCGGCGGCTTTTGCGCCGGCGGTTAAGGATTTTCTCAGCCAAGAAACGATCCAGCGACGGCGGATTGCGCCGTCGCTGAATCTTTCCAATAG
>JAEZGD010000577.1 GCA_023417165.1 Planctomycetota bacterium | reverse complement strand
GGGCTCGCATCGACGTGGCCGATGACGAGACCGCGCTCGTACAAGGCGATAATCCCGGGAGCGGCACTTACACCCTTCGGTTCACCACTGACGCCCAGACGGCGGCTTCGCTCCGCCTGGAAGCGTTGACCGATCCCGCGCTGCCGAGCACGGGTCCGGGGCGAACGCCGCACGGCAATTTCGTGCTCACCGATTTGAAGGTGCAGGTGGCTCTACGAGACCACCCCGCCCAGAACATACCCGTCAAACTCGCCCAGGCGAGCGCGGACTTCTCGCAGCAGAACTTTCCCGTCGCTCATGCGATCGATCAAGATCCTAAAACCGGTTGGGCGATCCAAGGCTCTGGCCAGTGGAATACCACACGCACCGCCACTTTCGTCTTCGACAAGCCGGTAAAAGCGGCGTCGGAGCTCGTGTGGATGGTTACGCTCGATCAGCGTTTCGGCTCGCAGCATACGCTGGGCAAGTTTCGCATCAGCGTCGGCGCAACGCCTGAGAATCAATCTGATGAGCGCGGAAGTGAGCTCTTCGAGCGCCACTTCGCCGCCTGGCAAGCGGAGGCGCGCAAGCAAGCCGTTCGCTGGACGGTGCTGCAGCCGACTAGCGCCAGCAGCGAAGTGCCGGTGTTGAAAGTTCTCGATGACCATTCGATCCTGAGCTGCGGGGATCTCACCAAGCGCGATGTGTATACGGTTGAGTTCGCCACTCCCGTGCCCGCGTTTACCGCGCTGCGGCTGGAGGCGATTCCCGACGATCGCCTGCCGGCGCGCGGGCCAGGCCGCATCTATTACGAAGGTCCCGCCGGCGACTTCTTCCTCAGCCAGATCTCTGCGACCGCAAATGAAAAACCGCTGACGTTTCAGAAAGCGGTCCACTCGTTCGCCAGCGGCGCAAGCACGGCCGAAAAGGCCATCGATGCCGATCCGCAAACCGGCTGGTCGATCAATGGTGGCCAAGGCCAAACGCACACCGCCATCTTCGTCCTCGATCAGCCGGCGAGTGCCGGCCAATCGCTGGAAGTTCAGCTCTTGTTTGAACGCTACTACGCGGCGGGGCTGGGGCGCTTTCGCCTTTCTGTCAGCGACGATCCCGAGGCCACCAAGAGCGTGTCGTTGCCGGCTGACATACATGAAGCGCTATTGGTTGAACCTGCGCAACGTTCGTCGCGGCATCAGGCGCGCTTGCGAGAATACTTTGCTTCCATCGCTCCCGAATTAGCGGCCGAGCGTTCCGTCATCGAAGACCTGCGTAAACAGTTGCCTGCATTTCCGACCACGTTGGTGATGAGCGAGCGTCCCGAGTCTCATCCGCGCACGACGCATCGCATGCATCGCGGCGAATTCCTGCAACCCAAAGAGGAAGTGGCCGCTGCGCCGCTGTCGTGCGTCGCGCCGCCGCTCCCTAATCGGGAGCCAGATCGGCTCACCTTCGCCGAGTGGCTGATACAAACGGACAATCCGCTAACGGCGCGCGTGACGGTCAATCGTCACTGGCAATCGCTCATGGGTCGAGGTTTGGTGCGCACCACCGATGATTTCGGCCTGCAAGGCGAACTACCATCGCATCCGGAACTGCTCGATTGGCTGGCGATCGAATTCATGGAGCGCGGCTGGTCGGTCAAAGACTTGCATCGCCAAATCGTCACCAGCGCCACCTATCGCCAAAGTGCGCGCGTCACGCCGGCGCTGGCCGAGCGCGATCCGCAAAATATCCTGCTGGCCCGCGGACCGCGTGTGCGTCTGGAGGCGGAGCAGATTCGCGACTATGCCTTGGCGGTCAGCGGATTGCTGTCGCTCAAACAACGCGGACCGAGTGTCTTTCCGCCGCAACCGCCTGGTGTGACCACCGAAGGGGCGTATGGCGCGCTCGCCTGGAATGTCAGCGCCGGTGAAGATCGCTATCGTCGCGGTCTCTATACCTTCGCCAAGCGGACCGCGCCTTATGCGATGCTAGCCACGTTCGACGGCCCCAGTGGCGAGGCATGCGTCGCCCGGCGAGAACTTTCCAACACGCCGCTGCAAGCGCTGGTGCTGCTCAATGACGAAGCGTTTTTCGAAGCCGCGCGCCAGCTCGGTCAGTACGTCGCTGCCCTGCCAGGCGATGACGCGCACAAGTGCGCTGCCCTGTTCGAACGGGTGATGATTCGCCCCGCTACGACGCAGGAGTCCGAGCAATTGCTCGCTTTCGTGCAAACACAGCGAGCGCGACTGCAAAACAAAGAACTTGATCCGGAGGTGCTGGCCGCCCCTGGCGCAGCCAATCGTATCGAAGCGGCTGCCTGGACGCTGGTCGCGCGCGTGCTTTTGAATCTCGACGAAACGGTGACGAAGGAGTAAATAACCGCTATGCACCCATTACAGCACATCACTCGTCGCCACTTTTTTGCCGAATGCGGCGTCGGCGTCGGCAAGGTCGCATTGGCATCGCTCCTGACCGGAGCGCTGCATACCTCGACGCAAGCGGCCGCGCGCAAGTCGCCACTTGCACAGCAACCGCCGCACTTTGCTCCCAAGGCAAAGCGCGTCATCCACTTGTTTATGGCGGGTGCTCCCAGCCAACTGGACCTGTTTAATTACAAACCAAAGTTGGCCGAATACGAAGGCAAGCCGATTCCGCCCGAAGTGATTGGCGGCCAGCGTTATGCCTTCATTCGCCCTGACGCGGCCGTGCTCGGACCACGCTTCAAATTCGCGAAGCATGGCCAATGCGGCACCGAGATTTCGGAAGTGTTGCCGCATCTGGCCAAAGTCGTCGACGACATTTGCCTGATTAAGTCGGTGCGCACCGACCAATTCAATCACGCCCCGGCGCAACTGTTCTTCAACACAGGGTTCTCGCAGCCTGGTCGACCGAGCATCGGCTCGTGGGTGACGTATGGCATCGGAGCCGAAACCAACGATTTGCCCGCGTTTGTCGTCATGTCGACCGGCGCAGGCATCAGCGGCGGCGCTGCCAACTGGTCGAGCGGCTTTTTGCCCACGGTTTACACCGGCGTCCGCTTCCGCAACCAGGGCGATCCGATCCTCAGCGTTTCCAGCCCTAAAGGCATCGACGCGCAGCTTCAGCGAGATTCGCTCGACCTGGTCAGTTCGCTCAATCAACAGCGACTCCAGCAGATCGGCGATCCCGAGATTAGCGCACGCATCAGCGCCTATGAAATGGCCTACCGCTTGCAGACTTCCGCGCCCGAGCTGATGCACCTTCAAGACGAATCGCAAGCCACCTTGGACCTATACGGCTGCGATCCCGCGAAGCCTTCGTTTGCACGGGCCTGTTTGCTCGCCCGGCGCATGATCGAGCGTGGCGTGCGATTCGTAAACATCTATCACGAAGGCTGGGACGCCCACAGCGACGTCACCGGCAATTCCAAACAGAACTGCGGCGCGACCGACCAGGCTTCTGCCGCGCTCATTCAAGACCTCAAGCAGCGCGGCTTGCTGGACGACACCTTGGTGATCTGGGGCGGCGAGTTTGGTCGCACGCCGATGGTCGAATCCAACGCCGCTTTGGGACGCAGCCTTGGTCGCGATCACCATCCGCAAGCGTACTGCATGTGGCTAGCAGGCGGCGGCATCAAGCCAGGCATGACCTATGGCGAGACCGACGACCTGGGCTTCAATGTTGTCGAGAATCCCGTCCATGTGCACGATATGCAAGCCACCATCTTGCACCTCTTGGGACTCGACCACGAACGCTTAACCTACACCTTCCAAGGCCGCCCCTTCCGCCTGACCGACGTGCATGGCCACGTGGTGAAGGCGATCCTCGCTTAGCGTCATGAAAACGTTGGCAATTTTCATAGTCACTCTGCTCGTGACACTCGGCCTCAACGCCGCGCTGATGGTCGCAGTCGCGCGGCTGTTTCGAGCAGAACGCGCCACGTGGCTCCGCGCTGCGGCCGCGTTGGTTTTGCCATTCCTGGCATACATCGCCGGGCTACTCTTGCTGGTGACCGTCGCAGATCCACAGGTAGCCCTCGTCCTGTGCCTGCTGGTAATCGGCGGCTATGGCGTCCTTGCTGTCTGGAGTATTCGCAACTTTCTGATCCTCTCGTGGCCGAAGGCGACGGGGGCGTTCTTCATGCACCTGGTGGCGGCCAGCAC
>JAEZGD010000564.1 GCA_023417165.1 Planctomycetota bacterium | reverse complement strand
GTGCATACCAGCGCCATCGCTGGCAACTCGTTTCAACTGGGTGCGCGGGCGTCGAACTTCTGTTCGATGTTCATCATTCTCGACGACTTCCATCATCGCACCACGCCTGAGACGCGGGCCAGTGCGATTCAAGAGAAGTTGCTGGCCCAGTATGGCAAGCAGATTCCCGAAGCGACGGTCACGATCTTCCCGCCACCGCCGGTCTCTGGTCTGGGCCGCGCCGGCGGCTTTAAGCTGATGGTCGAAGATCGCGGCGACAACGGCCTGCGGCAGTTGCAAGAACAGACCGATAACCTGGTCATGAAGGGGAACGAGCAACCGCAGCTCAAAGGACTGTTTAGCGTCTTTAACGTCAACGCGCCGCAGCTGTTCGTCGACGTCGATCGCGACGCGTGTCTCTCGCAAGGTGTGAGCCTGGGCGAATTGTTCGGCACATTGCAGGGTTACTTGGGATCGCGGTACGTCAACGACTTCAACATGTATGGCCGCACTTGGCAGGTCGTGGTGCAAGCCGACGCCGACTATCGCGACAAGCTGGACGACGTTCGCAAATTGCAGGTCCGCAATCGCAATGGGCAAATGGTGCCGCTGGGAACGCTGGCCGACATTCGACCGACCGGCGGTCCGCTGATGGTCACTCGCTATAACATGTATCCCGCCACGGCCATCACAGGCAACGTCGCGCCCGGCGTGAGCAGCGGCGAAGGCATCTTGCTGCTCGAAGACCTGGCCAAACGCGAGCTGCCGTCGACCATGGCCGCTGAATGGACCGAACTGGCTTACCTCGAACGCACGAGCGGCAACACAGGCATGCTGCTGTTTGCCTTCTCGGTGGTGTTTGTGTTCTTGGTGCTGGCCGCATTGTACGAAAGCTGGGCGCTGCCGCTGGCGGTGATCTTGGTGGTGCCGATGTGCGTGCTGTGCTCGATCGCCGGCGTGGCGATGGCCAAGCAAGATATCAACATCTTCACGCAGATCGGCTTCGTGGTGCTGATCGGTCTGGCGTGTAAGAACGCGATTCTGATCGTCGAGTTCGCGAAGCTGCGCCGCGACGCTGGCGAAGATGTTTACCACTCGATTTTGGAAGCCTGCCGCCTGCGCTTGCGGCCAATTTTGATGACGTCGTTTGCGTTCATCTTGGGCGTGTTGCCGCTGGTGATCGCCGAAGGAGCCGGCTACGAGATGCGTCGCGCGCTGGGAACCGCGGTGTTTAGCGGCATGCTGGGCGTGACGCTGTTCGGCATCTTTTTGACGCCGGTGTTCTTCCTGATGGTCGACAGCATGGCGCACTGGCGCGTGTTTCAGTTCGGCCCGCTGGCGAAGGTCGGTTCTGTGGCGATGGACGTGCTGCGTTTGGGACCAGTGACGCGCGCTACGGGTAACTGGTTCCGCAAAGTGGCCGACAAGACCAAGCACAAACCCAAGGATTGATGCCAGCAGGTGTCGCCTGACTGTTTCGAAGATAAGCCTATGTTTTCTCGCTTTTTCATCGACCGACCGATCTTCGCCACCGTGCTTTCTGTGGTGATTACGCTGGCGGGCGGCATCGCAGTGTTTACGCTGCCGATCACGCAATATCCAGAGATCGCGCCGCCGACGGTCGAAGTCTCAACCCAATATCCTGGCGCGAATGCCAAGGTGGTGGCCGATACCGTGGCCGCGCCGATCGAGCAGCTGGTCAACGGCGTCGAAGACATGATGTATATGTCTTCGCAGTGCACTAACGACGGCACCTATACGCTGACGGTCACGTTTGCTCCTGGCACCGATCTGAACTTGGCGCAAGTGCTGGTGCAAAATCGCGTGGCGCTTGCGCAGCCCACGTTGCCCGATTTGGTGCAACGCCGCGGCGTGACGGTGAAGAAGATGTCGCCCAGCGTGTTGATGATCGTCAACCTGTTCTCGCCGGACGGCAGCCGCGACAACCTGTATCTGAGCAACTATGCCACGATCCAAATGCGCGACGAACTGTCGCGCGTCGCAGGCGTCGGCGATATTTCGTTCCTGGGGCAGCGCGACTATAGCATGCGCGTGTGGCTCGATCCGCAACAAATGGCGATGCGCGGCGTTAGCACGCAAGATGTGCTGCGCGCCATTGAGCAACAAAACACGCAGGTCGCCGCTGGGCAGATTGGTCAGCAGCCTGCACCGCAGGGACAAGTCTTTCAATACACCATGACGACGTTGGGCCGGCTGGCCGACGAAGAGCAGTTTGGCAACATGGTGCTGCGGTCGGATAATCAAGGCCGCATGATTCGCCTGGAAGACGTGGCGCGGACGGAGCTGGGCGCGGTGGCCTACGATCAGGTCTGTACGCTCGACAATCAAGCGTCGATCGCGCTGTCGATCTATCAGTTGCCAGGCTCCAACGCGCTCGACACCGCGGAAGCCATTCAGACGAAGATGGAAGACCTGAAGACGCGGTTTCCCGACGGCGTCGATTACGCCATCGTCTATGACACCACGCCGTTCATCAAAGAGTCGGTGAACGAAGTGTTTATCGCACTGCGTGACGCGGTGATACTGGTCGCGCTGGTCGTGCTCGTCTTTTTGCAAGGCTGGCGCCCGGCGATTATTCCGCTGGTCGCAGTGCCCGTGGCCATCGTCGGTACGTTTGCCTTCATGGTCGCGTTCGGCTTTAGCCTGAATGCGTTGACGTTATTCGGATTGGTGCTGGCGGTCGGTATCGTCGTTGACGATGCGATCGTCGTAGTCGAAGCGGTCGAGCATCATATCGAAGCCGGCCTGGCGCCGCGCGACGCTGCGATCAAAGCCATGGATCAGGTCGCTGGCCCGGTGATCGCGGTTGGTCTGGTGTTGACCGCGGTGTTCGTGCCCTGTGCGTTTATCAGCGGCGTGGTCGGGCAATTTTTCAGGCAGTTCGCGGTGACGATTGCCATCAGCACGATCATCTCGGCGTTTAACTCGCTCACGCTCAGCCCCGCGCTGGCGGTGCTGCTGCTCAAGCCGCGTTCGCATGGCCAGGTTGAACCGCTGCCGCGCCCAGGTCTGGCGATTGCCGGAGCATGGGCCGGTTATGCGTTCGGTGGACCGTGGCTCAGCCAGTGGGCGCAAACGGTGCCGGCGCTGGCAGGCGTGTCTGCTTGGGTTTGGCCGTGGGTGGCGGCGCTGGCGTTGATTGCCATCGTGTGGTTCTTCAGCCGCGGCATCAATCGCGTGTTGGCGTGGTCGTTCGCGGCCTTCAATCGCGGCTTTAACTGGACCACCGAAGGCTATGTCCGCTCGGTTGGTTGGATGCTCCGCGGCAGCCTGGTCGTGCTGCTGGTTTATGGCGGCATGATCTATGCCACGTATCGCGTCTTCAACGAAACGCCGACGGGCTTCATCCCTGCGCAAGACAAAGGTTACTTGGTTCTCAACATTCGCTTGCCGGACTCGGCGTCGCTTGAACGTACGCAGCAAGTGATGGCGCAGGTCGAGAAACTCGCTGGCGATACCGATGGCGTGCGGCACACCGTCGCCATCGCCGGGCAATCGCTGCTGCTCAATGCGAACGCACCGAACTTCGGCTCGATGTACGTGATGCTGGATGACTTCCATCATCGCACCGAGGCCAAGCGCACCGCCGACGATATCGCCGCCGATCTGCGCGAAACGCTGCGCCTGGAAGTGCAAGACGCGGATGTGAACATTCTGGGTGCGCCGCCGATCGAAGGCCTGGGCACCGCGGGCGGTTTCAAGATCGTAATTCAGGATCGCGGCGACAATGGTTTGACCGCGCTCGAGCAAGTTAGTCAGAACATCGTCAGCGAAGGGGCCGACCAAGGCATGCTGCGCGACTTGTTCACCAGCTTTCGCGCTGACACCACGTGGCTGGAACTGGATATCGACCGCGATGCTGCGAAGCAAATGGGCATCAACATGGCCGATGTGTTCAACGCGTTGCAAGTGAATTTCGGCTCGCTGTATGTCAACGACTTTAATCGCTTTGGCCGCACCTGGCAGGTCAACGTGCAAGCCGACTCGAAGTTTCGCATGCAGACCGCCGACCTGCAGCGGATGTATGTCACGTCGTCGCGCGGCGGCAGCGTGCCGCTGGCGTCGTTCATCTCGATCAAGCCGATCACCGGACCATTGATGCTGATTCGCCACAATCTGTATCAATCGGCGTACATTAACGCCGATGCCGCGATTGGCGCGAGTTCGGGTCAGGCGATCGACGCACTCAAGGAAGTGGCCGACAAGAACCTGGCGCAGTCGATGAGCGCCGAGTACACCGAACTGGCCTACTTGCAACAGATGGCTGGCAACACCGCCTTCTATGCGTTTATCCTGGCGGTGGTGCTGGTGTTCTTGGTGCTGGCCGCGCAGTACGAAAGCTGGACGCTGCCGCTGGCGGTGATTCTGGTCGTGCCAATGTGTTTGTTGTGCTCGATCGTCGGCGTCATTATGGCGCGGATGGATATCAACATCTTTACGCAGATCGGTTTCGTGGTGCTTGTCGGCCTGGCTTGCAAGAACGCGATCTTGATCGTCGAGTTCGCGCGGGCTCGGTACGACGAAGGGGCGAGCGTTTATCAAGCCACGCTCGACGCTTGCCGGTTGCGTTTGCGGCCGATCATCATGACCAGCCTGGCGTTTATCTTTGGCGTGGTGCCGCTGGTGCTGGGCCAAGGAGCCGGTGCCGAAATGCGTCGCACGCTGGGAACCGCCGTGTTCGCAGGCATGCTCGGCGTGACGCTGTTCGGTATCTTTTTGACGCCGGTGTTCTTCTACGTGATTCAAACGCTCGCCCACTGGCGTCAGCAACGCCTGGCGAAGCGCGACGCCCAAACGCAAGCGTAACGGAAGAAAAAGTTCCCCGGGCCCAAGGTCCAAGTTCCAGGCGGGAAGAAGGCCAATGGCTTAAAGTTCGAAGCTCGAAACCCACACGATTCAGCAGGCCCGAAGGTTCGCGACGTATATTTCGTTGTGAGCCTTCGGTTTTTGCGTTTAGAATTTGCTTCGGATTTTGTCTCTCTTGGCACTTGGTCCTTGGGGCTTGGAACTTATGCTCCTTCCACTTATCGCTTTCGCGGCCCTTGCGCTGGCCGCTGATGCCGATGCTCCAGAGCCGCTGACTCCGGACGAAGCAGTCAAGGCGATGAAGCTTCCGCCGGGCTTTCATGCGACGCTGTTTGCCGCCGAGCCCGATGTGGTGCAGCCGATCTCGTTCTGCATCGATGATCGCGGGCGGATCTTCGTCGCCGAGGCGATGAACTATGGCGAGTGGCAGCCGACTGGCAAAGATCGCATCAGCATCTTGGAAGACACCGATGGCGATGGCCGCGCCGACAAGCGAACGCTGTTCTATGAAGGCTTGAACTACGTCACTGGCATCGAGGTCGGCTTCGGCGGCGTGTATGCCATTTCGCCGCCGAATTTGTACTTCATTCCTGATCGCAACGGCGACGACAAGCCTGACGGTCCGCCCGAGAGTCTCTTCGACGGCTTCGGCTACAAAGAGTCGCGGCACAACCTGGCGAATGGTTTCACC
>JAEZGD010000570.1 GCA_023417165.1 Planctomycetota bacterium | reverse complement strand
GCACGATGCAGCGCACCGAATCGAATCAACGCTTCCTGCAAGCGATTGCTTTGATCAAGGACGGTCGCATCGGCAAGGTCAAGAAGGTTACCTGCGGCATCAATCGCATGGAGTCTTCGCCGGTGATTCCGACCGCTGCCGTTCCTGAAGGACTGGACTGGGACTTCTGGTTGGGCCCAGCGGCCAACGTGCCGTACCGCGCCCTGCCTGAGATTCGCCAAGGCTATGGCGGCGGCGTGCCCCTGTATAGCAACTGCCACTACTCGTTCCGCAACTGGCACGAATACTCCGGCGGCAAGCTCACCGACTGCGGCGCGCACCACGTCGACATCGCATGCTGGGCGCTCGGCGCGACCGATACCGGCCCGAGCAAGATCACGCCTGTCGAGTTCAAGTTGCCTGTGGAGTACAAGGACGGCAACCCGGTTGTCGCCGACCAGTACAACGCGGCCACGCAATTCACCATCCGCGTCGACATGCCGAACGACGTCGAGATGATCATCACTAGCGAAGGTGACAACGGCATCCTGTTCGAAGGTACGGATGGTCGGTTCTTCGTCAATCGCGGCAAGCTCTCCGGCAAGCCGGTCGAAGACCTGAAAGAGAAGCCGCTGCCGGAAGGTGCGATCGAAGCGGTCTATGGCGGCAAGGTTAGCTCCAACCACACCGCCAACTTCATTGAAGGCATGAAGTCGCGGAAGCAACCGATCTCGGACGTCTGGTCGCACAACCGCATGCTCGAAATCTGCCACTTGTCGAACATCGCGATGCGTCTGGGCCGCGAACTGAAGTGGGACCCGACCAAGCGCGAGGTCATCGACGACGCCCAGGCGAATTCGTTCCTCGCGCGCGAAAGCCGCAAGGGATACGAAATCAACATGTAGTCGCGCCGCGCATTTCGCGCATTGCCCGACTTACTTTGGTCTTCTACACTTCCAGGCGGTGAGCTAACCACTCACCGCCTGGCGTTTTCTGTCTGGCCCTGAACGCCTGCGAACACTTTTCCCCTCGCGCGCCTCCTTTCAAGCACTTACCAGAGAACCGTTTTGCCTTTGACCGCCGCTTGTTAGAATCACCGTCAACGCACCGCTGGAAGCAGGTTTCGCATCGCTCGCGCCCTTAGCTGCCCTGCCTCGCCCGTTGCCAGCCACATCCTTCCGCTCTAAACTGTCAAACATCAAAGCCTTTCTCATCAACCACTTGCGCCTGTAGCTCAGGGGATAGAGCAACGGTTTCCTAAACCGTAGGTCGGAGGTTCGAATCCTCTCAGGCGTACTTTAGCCCGCAAGCACTTACGGCGATTTTCGGTCAGCAGGTGTTTGTTGACGTACACCAAATCGGGTGTAGGTTAACGACGCCTCTGCTACGGAGAATCGTCATGTCTAGCAAGCCCGCTCGCCCCACTCCCGACTTCCCGTTGTTTGCTCATGCCGCTGGCAAGTGGGCGAAAAAGATCAACGGCAAGCTCCATTACTTCGGCCGCTGGGACGATCCAGACGGGGCCCTGGCCAAATACCAACCAGTTTTGTTTGGTGCGATACAAATTCTTCTTTCATTTTGATTTCATAGCCAATTTCGCCAAAAAAGCCTTCCGAAATGCTGCGCGTACAATCGGCAGGTCACCAGGTTGGCAATAGATGGCGTCATGCAGCGGGACAATGGGGCAGCGGTCGGCCAGCTTTGGGGCAACAGTCTCAATCACCAGCCAGGCCTCCATCCGCTGGAGCATTCGGATAGCCGAAGTCGGTGCGCCATAGCTGGGTTTGGGGTTGTCGGCCGTGGGAGCAGGGGGCGATTGGCTGTGGGCAGTAGGTTGCCGCGCAGCCCAGGCGTGCCCGATGCGTCCGCCGTAAGCTGAACGGCAAAGGCTCCCATGCCGTTGGTGATCATTTCGGCGGTAATGTCCTTGGGCTCAACAGGCCGTTGGACTTATCCTCGAAGTCGTCGTAAAGGCGATGTCCTGGTATGTGGCGTCGGTCAGCGTGAGCATTGAGTCGAGAGGCGAGCCGGGCTGAAACCGGTGCCGGGATGGATCCTGCCTGCACGTCAGTTGGAGTTCAGGCTTTCATTTCGCTGATCTGCTTCGTTGCGATGCCGATCGGGCGGTCGAGTGGAACGCCTGCACAAGCAAGCAGCGTGGTGAGCAGGTCCCCTTGGTTCCCCTTGGTGTCGCGCAGGAAGCGGCCGGTTTTAATCGCGCCGCCGCCACTTCCGGCGATGATGAAGGGGAGGTTTTCTCGCTCGTGCTTGTTCCCGTCTTCCAGTCCCGAGCCCCACAGCATCATGCAGTTATCAAGCAGCGTGCCCTCGGCTTCTTTGAGGGCGTGCATCTTCTTTACCATATAGGCGAACTGGTCGATGTTGAACTTGGTAATCGCCGCCACCTTTTGGACCATTTCCTTACGGTTTTCGTGATGCGTCTGGGAGTGGTGCTTGTCCGTGAAGCCGAGTTCCGGATAGGAAACGCCATTAGGCGTGGAGCCGATGTAGGTGCTGACGCGCGTCGTATCGGTCTGGAACGCCAATACGGTTAGGTCGCACATAACCTGCATGTACTCGCTCCGCTTGTCTCCTTCGGGGATCTTGACCTCGATGGGAGGCGAATCGCTGGCGTCCCGACTGGCCGTGCGGACGCCTGCCTTCTCCAGGGCCGCACCTTGTTGGCGCTGCTCGATTGCGGCGATGCGCCGTTCCACGGCGCGCACGCTATCAAGGTACTCATCAAGCTTCTGCTGGTCGGTCTTGGCTAGCGTTCGGCGCAAGTCCTTCGCGCCCTCGAGTACGCGGTCGAGCATTTGCCGATCCAAAGGCGTGGTTTTAGTGATGCGCTCATTCTCGCCGCGTTTGCCGAAGAGCCGGTTCAGGACGTTCCGGGGATCGATCTCGGCGGGAACGGGCTGTGTGGGCGAGCGGTAACTGCAGTGCGAGTAGTACGCCTCGTGCAGGCCCTCTTGGTTCTCCTTCCACGTCTGGGGCATCGTCGCCAATTCCAGCGAAGGCAACAGCGTGTGGGCGCCTACGCTGTTGGCCATGATCTGGTCGGCCGAGATCGCGATGTTGACACGGCTACGTGTGTCCGGATCCGGAAGCCGCGCGGTGAGCCACGTCGAAAGCTCCAGCGCATGCGGCGCGCCATTGAACGGTGAGATTGGAACGCCGGAAATGCCCTTCATCATCAAGCACTGGCCTAAGACGGGGCGCAACGATTCAATCGCGGGCGGTGGCGACGTAAGGAAGCTCTCTGGCGACTGGGGCCAGAACTGATCCATGATGACGCCATGCGGCATGTACATGAAACCGAGCCTCACTGGTGGCTTGGCAGGTTTGTCACCGGCGGCCCAAGCCAGGGAATCCATGAGCGGCAGCGCGAGCGCAACACCCGCTCCCCTCAGCAAGGTGCGACGATGGATAAGTGAAGCATTGTTCATGGTCTTCATCCTTTGACCTTGCGGTGGGTAAATAAGTAACTGGTGACGACCTCGGTGACAATCGTCTGCATTCGGTAATCGTCTTGGGCAATACTCACCATCAACTGGTCTAGCACGATCTCATCATAGCCTTCCAGCTGACGCCCCAGAGCGTAGGCCATAAATCTTTCCGTCAGGTTGCGAGCCAGGTCTGCTTCTCGCATAGCAAGGAGGCTCTTTAATTCCGCAGGGGTGGTGAAACGTTCTCCTGTGGGAAGTTTTCCCGTGGAATCGATCGCGACGCCAATGTCATCCCTTTCCCGCCAGCGGCCGATGGCGTCGAAATTCTCCAAACCAAAGCCGATCGGGTCGAAAACCTTATGACAGTTAGCGCACGTGGTATTCGATTGGTGCAACTCGTTCCGCTCGCGCAGCGTCAATCCTTCGATGCTCTTCTGCTCCTGTTCGTCAAGTTCGGGGACATTGGGAGGAGGGGGCGGAACGCGTTCTCCCAGGATCTGCTC
>JAEZGD010000483.1 GCA_023417165.1 Planctomycetota bacterium | reverse complement strand
GAGGGCCGCGAACCGCCAGAGTGGTTTGAGGCGACGACCGTCAACACGCCGGCCAGTCTCGATATGTCGTGGCCCGAACCCGCGCCCGGCGGCTGGAACAACCAAAAGAATATGGGCCAGTACATCTGGGACATCATCAACCCCAATCCCAACAAGTGGCGTGAAGGGGTGAAGCTCATGCATTCGCTGCTGATCACGCATCAGAACGATCCCGCGAAGCGCACGAAGATCATGATCGAGTTGGGGCGAATGTATCACGACCTGCACGAAGACTACGCCCGGGCGGCGTTT
The DNA here is from genome assembly GCA_023417165.1 of Planctomycetota bacterium. Lineage (GTDB taxonomy): Bacteria > Planctomycetota > Planctomycetia > Pirellulales > Pirellulaceae > JAEZGD01. The sequence continues at coordinate 4,307 of JAEZGD010000483.1, read as the reverse complement.
TGGTGGCAGCGCGCCGGCGTCGAGAAAGGCCATCCGCGCAATGCCGCCGGGCTCGCGCGTTGCTATTGGAAACTTGGCAACCAACAAATGGCGGTCGAGCTGCTCTCCAAGCAGCCTAATACCATCTTTTCGTGCAAGTTGTGGGCCGACATGGGCAACATGGCGAAGGCCGAGTTGGTCGCGAACGCGTTCATCAATCAGCAAGTTTCCGGCCAAGAACTGGCGATGTTGCACGTGGCCGATGGATATCGCCAGGCAGGCAAGACGCCGCAGGCGATCACCTGGTATCAGAAAGTGATCGACTTTGAGCCTGACGACAAGAACAAGCAGCGCATCGAAAAAACGCAGGCGCGTGCGCGAGCCAGCTTAGAGGCGATGCGCCGGTTCGAACTCGCCGATGTCGCCAAGGTGCGCGATGGCGCGTTCACGGCCGAATCGCTCGGCTATGAAGGCCCGGTCCGCGTGGAGGTACGCGTCAAGGATCACAAGATCGAAAGCGTGCGCGTTACCCAGCACCGCGAGAAGCAGTTCTATGGCTCGATTAGCGATACCACCGCCAAGATCATCGCCAAGCAAGGCGTGAAGGGAGTCGACGCCACCAGTAATGCGACGATCACTTCCGAAGCCATCATCAATGCCACCGCCAAGGCGCTGGCTTCGGGAGCTCCATAAGCGATGCGCCTCGACCTATTTCTGCCTTTCTTGAAAAAGGCCAAGAAGAACACGCCACCACCGCGCGACGCTTGGTACTTGCGAGCCGCCAAACGCGTGCTGCCGGCTTCGTTCTTTGCCGATCGCATCGCAGGACGACCGGGGCGCGTGCGTCGGCTTTTGAAAGCAATAGGGCCTACGTGGCTCAGTTCGCCGGTGCGCCGCATGGTTCAGGCGGCGTTTTTCGTGCTGTTTTTGTGGCTATACTTCTATGTTGCCTGGCCGTATAGCGCTCGACCGGCGCAGCAGTGGAAGAACATCGAGGCTACTGTTCTCGATGCCGATAATCGCACGACGATCCCCGCAGACGCTGGCAGCGGGCTACGCGTGGGCAACGTGGTTTACGCCGCTGATGGCTCAGGGTCAGAGATCGGTCCCTTTGCTGTCACTGCGGTGACGGCTCAGCAAATTACGCTGACAGCTTCCAGCGACGTTTCTTCCGACACGCTGGAAGCGTTACGATTCGATGTTGGCGCGCCATGGACGCTGGGCGAGGTTCCGCCTGGCGCATGGCCATCGCACTATGCCGACTCGCTCGCCCGTAAAGAGTTCGTTCATGCCGAGACACTCCTCGTCTTAGATCCGCTAGTGGCGATCTCGACCGCCTTGGCCGCCAGGACATGGGTCTGGTCGCTCGTTTTTGCGGGCGGCATCTTGCTGGCGGCCGTGTTGGTTCCGCGCGGCTTCTGCGGCTATCTTTGCCCACTCGGCACGCTCATCGACTTGTTCGACTGGAGCGTTGGCCGCCGCGTCACGCGCTTTCGCGTACCCGACAATGGCTGGTGGGTGCATCTGAAGTACTATGTGCTGTTGACGGTCGTCCTCTGTTCATTCGCAGGCGTGTTGGTGTCGGGCTATGTCGCGGCGATTCCTGTCGTGACGCGCGGGATGCTGTTCCTGTTCGAACCGCTGCAAACCGCTGCTTCGCGCGGCTGGCACAATGTGCCGGCGATGAACGCAGGCCACTTCCTCTCGCTCGCATCGTTTTTTGCTGTTCTGGCACTGGGCTTCCTCAAGCCGCGGTTCTGGTGCAAATACGTTTGCCCCAGTGGCGCGGTCTTTTCGCTGGGCAACTTATTTCGCGTGACCGAACGCAAAGTCGAATCGAGTTGCATTCATTGCAACAAGTGCGTGGAAATCTGTCCCTTCGATGCGATCAAGCCCGACTTCACCACGCGCGCAACCGACTGCACGTTGTGCCAGTCGTGCGGCGGTGTTTGCCCCACGCATGCGATCAAGTTTGTCGAGCGTTGGAACCTTGTGGACCTGAAGCCCATCGAAGATCCGCCGACGCGTGAAGGAGCGCTGGGACGCCGCGGATTTTTGTCCTTGGCGGCTGGCACTGCGGGCGCAGTCGCCAGCGCAGGCGTGCTGACCGCGACGACCAAATTGTTTGGTGCGCGACTTTCCGATTCGCAGGCGCCGCTGCCGGTACGTCCGCCAGGCAGCGTGCCGGAGCGTGAGTTCCTGGAAATGTGCATTCGCTGCGGCGAGTGCTTCAAAGCGTGCCCCAACAATGTGCTACAACCGCTCGCGTTTCAGCAAGGCTTGGAAGGCCTATGGACGCCGGCTGTATTCGCCGATTGGGCGGGCTGCGAATCGAGTTGTAACGCCTGCGGGCAGGTTTGTCCGACGGGCGCGATCCGTGCGCTTCCTCTGGAAGAAAAGAAAGTCGCGCGGATGGGCCTGGCGATTGTCGACCTGGCGACCTGCCTGCCGCACGCCGGGCGAGAAGCTTGTCAATTGTGCGTCGACGAATGCGTACACGCCGGCTACAACGCGATCGACTTCGTTCGCGTCGGCACGGAGGTCGACGAACTCGGCTTGCCGGTCGAAGACTCGGGCTTCTTGGCCCCCGTGGTGCAGGCTGATAAGTGTGTCGGCTGCGGCCTCTGCCAAACGCGTTGTTATGGAATCAATGTCGCCGAGAAGCACTTGTTGTCCCAATCCGCGATTGTCATCGTCGCTGGCCCCGGCCACGAAGATCGGCTGCTGCGTGGTTCGTATCGAGACTTGCGCGCGGCGGAAGCTAGCGCCGTCGAGCCTACGCCTCCCTCATCGAGCGAAGACTACTTGCCCGACTTCTTGAAGTAGCGTTTGCGGCTACCCGAAGTCATTGCCGAAAGCAGGCTACGTTTGCTAGCAAGCGAACTGCTGGCACGCAGCGGTTCGGCGCATGAGGTGAATTGCTCTTGCGGCGATGCGCGGGACGGAGGAAACTTCGCCCCTCATGCGAACTGCTTGTCGAATCATCTCGATGGTGACTCTGTCGCTGCTGCTGGGCTGCGCGTCGACGCCGTGGTTTCGTCGTGCGCCGATTCAACCAGCCGAGAACCCGCTGCTGGTCACCGCAACCGACCGCGACTTCTTGTGGAATACTATCGTCGACACGATTGACGACTACTTCAAAGTGCAAAGCGAGGAACGTGTCCGGCTCGTCGGCGGGGTGCTCACCGAGGGACGTATCGTCTCCTTTTATGCGCCGGCATCGACCTATCTCGAGCCGTGGCGTAATGACTCTTCATCCGGCTATGAGCGGATGCATGCCACGCTGCAAACGATACGGCGTCGCGCATCAGTGCGGGTAACCCCGGCACCGAATGGCTACCAGATCGAAGTGATCGTCGACAAAGAACTCGAAGATCTCAATCGCCCGGAGCAATCAACCGCAGGGCAATCTACGTTGCGTCACGACGGTACGTTGGTGCGCATGGAAGGTCCCGTCATCATCGCGCCGCAAACCTTGGGCTGGATCCCCCTGGGACGCGACGTCACACTCGAACAACGCATCTTGCTGGAACTGCGCAGCAAGCTGGCCGATCCTGGCCAAGTCACCGCGCCACTGCCAGCGGCTGTGAACCAAGGAGCCTACATCGATACCGAGTGAACAGTACTCATCACGAGCAGCGGATTGCGGAAATCCGTTCTTCAACGATTGTTGTCATACGGAATAACAAGGATATAAGTAATTCCTAACGGCATCAGCAGCTTGATTTCTTCTCCATGAGTTAAGTGCCGGAACAAAAGCACTTCCGATGGCTATGAGGCAGACAACTGCCGCAAGCAAGTCATCGCACTTTCTTAACGTGGCACCTCGAAAAGCCACCTGGAGACTACTCTTTGAACGCTCCTTCTCTTGCTGCGCGCCTGTGGGGCCGCCGTGGCCAGCGCCGCCCTGCGCATCGCCGCACGGCTCACTATCGCCGGGCGGTTTTGCAACTGGAATCACTCGAAACGCGCGCCGTGTTTAGCGGTACCCCGCTGCTAGCCAGTTGTGGTGTAGCCGACGACGTAGCGCTGCAGCGCAATCCGAACGATGTGCATGTCGTCTTCGCGCCCGATACACCTGAAGAGGTTGTGGCGGCCTACGAAGACCTCGAACATCAAGAAGGATTTGATGAATTCAACTTCAGCGACGGCAGTCGTTGGAGTCGCACCGCCACCAACCCCAGCGGGCTGGGCCAAGGCTCTGCCACCGTCATCACCTGGAGCATTGCGCCCGATGGCACGCCAATCTCTGGTTATAACGGCGAACCATCCGGCCCCAGCAACCTGCGTGCATTCTTGAATGGGATCTATGGATCGAATCCCAACAG
>JAEZGD010000456.1 GCA_023417165.1 Planctomycetota bacterium | reverse complement strand
CCTCTGGATGGGGGGCGGGCGGTGAGGAGAAGCTGAGAAGAAGCCGCGATCCTACACGTTCAGGCGGTTCTTACCAACTTCAGTTTTTGGCGTGCCGATCTTCGTAAAGCAATCGCCTGTGAGGGCTTACCGCCAGCCGAGCGAACCTGGCCATGGTCGGCGTTGTCCTGCCGGGGTCGGTCCGCCCCTTGTGATCGACGCAGTCGCAAACTATTCTGCCTGTTTACTTTGTTTCGACCGGAGCCCTCTATGCGCCACGTGCTGTCGGCCGTGGTCCAGAACGTCCCTGGTGTGCTTGCTCACATTTCGGGGATGCTGGCCTCACGCGGCTACAACATTGACTCGCTCGCCGTTGGCGAGACCGAAGACAAGTCCTTGTCCCGGATGACGTTCGTCGTCGTCGGCGACGACCGTGTGCTGGAGCAGGTACGCAAGCAACTGGAAAAGATCATCACGGTCGTCAAGGTCGTCGATGTCAGCGCACAGGACTATGTCGAGCGCGATCTGATGCTCGTCAAAGTGCGCGCCCCAGTGGGCAGCGCTCGCAGCGAGATTCGCGAACTGGTCGATATCTTCCGCGGCCGGATTGTGGACGTTGGCGCTGAAGAAGTCATCGTCGAAATCTCGGGACGCGAAAGCAAGATCCAGGCGTTCATCGAACGGATGCGCGTCTATGGCATTGTCGAGCTAGTCCGGACCGGCCGTATCGCGATGGTCCGCAGCAGCGGCGTCGTGGCTGATAACGCGACCGCCGATAACGGTTCGATCAGCAAGTACGTCAATCAGCCGGTGAAGTAGTTTCTCGTGGGGCAAGTGTGCAGCTTGCCATGTCTTTTTCAACCGTCTTTTGGCAAGTGCAGACTTGCCCCCACAACGATCCATGGCAGCCAAGATCTATTACGACAACGACGCCGACCTCTCCGTTCTCAAAGGCAAGACGATCGCCATTTTGGGCTATGGCTCGCAAGGCCACGCCCAAGCGCAGAACCTGCGCGATAGCGGTCTGAACGTCATCATCGGTCAACGCCCCGGCAGCGCGAACTATGACCTGGCCGTCAGCCACGGCTTCAAGCCGGTATCGGCCGCCGAAGCCACCAAGGCCGCCGATGTCGTCAACATCCTGTTGCCGGACGAAGTTCAAGGCGACGTCTATCGCAACGACATCAAGCCGAACCTGTCGGCTGGCAACGTGCTGATGAGCTCGCACGGCTTCAACATGCACTTCGGCCAGGTCGAACCGCCGCAAGGCGTGTCGGCTCTGCTGGTCGCCCCCAAGGGCCCTGGCCACTTGGTCCGCAGCGAATACGTCAAGGGCGGCGGCGTGCCGGCGCTGATCGCGCTGGGCCAGAACGCCACTGAAGAAACCAAGAAGATTGGTCTCGCTTATGCCAAGGGCATCGGCGGTACTCGCGGCGGTGTGATTGAAACCACGATCGCCGAAGAAACCGAAACCGACCTCTTTGGCGAGCAGGTCGTGCTGTGCGGCGGCGTCAGCGAACTGGTCAAGGCGGGCTTTGAAACGCTGGTCGAAGCCGGCTATCAGCCCGAAATGGCCTACTTCGAATGCATGCACGAACTGAAGCTGATCGTCGACCTGTTCTATCAGGGCGGCCTCAACTACATGCGTTACAGCGTGTCGAACACTGCCGAATTCGGTGACTACACCCGCGGCCCGCGGATCATCACTGAAGAAACCAAGAAGGAAATGAAGAAGATCCTCAAGGAAATCCAAACCGGGCAGTTCGCTCGCGAATGGATCCTCGAGAATCGCGCCGGCGCCCCGGCGTTCAAGTCGGTCCGTCGCCGCGAGCGTCAGCACCCGATCGAAGAGGTCGGCCTGCGTCTCCGCAAGCTGATGAAGTGGATCGACTCCAAGGAAGTTTAGTCGCTTCGCGAAGTACCAAGAGACAAGTTCCAAGTGCCAAGCTTGGAACTTGGTCCTTGGAGCTTGGAACTTTATATTTATGGCTTACCCAGAAGCAATCGACGTCTTTACCTCTCTCGTGCCGGGCGACCGCGTGGAAGTCACGCACGAGGTGAAGGTGGGTTTTCGCAAGTGGTACAGCGTGACCAAGGGCAAGGTCGTCTCGAAGGACCGCCGTCGTCACGGCCTGCACGTCAATCGCAACAGCGACGACAAGGTCTATAGCGACATTCTCGTCCTCGAACGCGATGACGGCGAGCTGACCACCGTCACGCTCGACGAATTCTCGGACTTGCGCAAGCTGTAGAAGCGAAGTCTCGCAGCGTCTCCTAATGGGAGACGCTCTCTTGGAAGCGCCTGCCCTGTCGAATCGTCGCCAGGGCGACTGGCGCTAGTAGGGGCTCTTCGCAACGCTAGACGCGGGGCCGTAGCGCGCTAGAATTGCGCTATGCCTTTTGCTCCCTACGAAGAAACGACGCTCTCGCGCGCAGAAGTCGACGCCCTGACGGGGCCGGTCGTCGTCGAGTTCGGCGCATCGTGGTGTGGCATTTGCGCAGCCTTCAAACCGCTCGCCGAAGCGGCGTTTGCAGCGTATGAAGGCATTCACCACATCCGCGTTGAAGACGGCCCCGGCAAACGCCTGGGCAGGTCGTTTCGCGTCAAACTCTGGCCCACCTATGTCTTCATGAAGGACGGCCAAGTGGTGCAAATTGCAGTGCGTCCCACCGCTAGCGAAGTCGCTGCCGGGCTAGCAGCAATTGCAACTGCGCAAGAGTCCTAACCCGCAAAGTTTGCGCTCGCCATTCGGCAAAAGCTGCGCATCGGCAATTTTGACCTGTGCCATGCCACGCGCCCTCTTCTGCTTGCTTATGAATTGCTAACTGGCGTTTGCCGCATGACTTAATGCGGCTAGCAGCGTCCTGCTATCGACAGCGCAGCGACTCGGTGGCACGCCGTCTGCATTAAGGCGACACCGCAAGGATGCTTCTCTTCTCGTCAGTCGCTTGTCATGCCTTACGGACTTTACATCTCGGCCGCCGGCGCTCACGCGCAAAGCCAGCGTGTGGAAGTGCTGTCGAATAACATCGCCAACGCCAACACGCCCGGCTTCAAACGCGAACTGGCGGTGCTGCAAGCCCGCCATGCCGAAGCGATCGAACAAGGCGAGGACTATCCAGGCACGCGCGGCATCAACAATGTTGGCGGCGGCGTCTTCCTGCGACAAACGCTGACCGACTTCGGCCAAGGCGTTCTCAAAGCAGCCGCCAATGCCACGGACCTGGCGATCGAAGGCGAAGGCTTTTTCATGGTCGAAAAAGACAGCCAACGTTTTCTGACCCGCGCCGGCAACTTTCAGTTCGCACCAGATGGACGACTAGTCGGTCCCGGTAATTCGACTGTGCTCAGCGAAGACGGCCGCCCTGTGATCATCGACCCGAACATGGAGTTCCGCATCGACAAGAGCGGCGCGGTGGTTCAAGACGGCAACACAGTCAATCTCGCGCTGGTGAAGCCGCGCTCGTATGGCGACCTGGCCAAGGCTGGCGACAACCTGTTTATGCCGCTGGCGCCAACGATGCCGGTCGATCCCGCCGATCGCCGCGTCCATAGCCACTACCTCGAACACTCGGCGGCGAACCCGATCCTGGAAATGACGCAGTTGATCGAAGCCAGCCGTGCCTATGAAGCCAACATTCGCATGATTCAAAACCACGATCAAACTCTTGGCTCGCTGATCGGAAGACTCCTCAAAGCCTAGTTTCTACGACTCACCACCGACCACTCATCACTGCTGACTTCCCATGAGCGTTCAAACCTTATACACCGCGGCGACTGGCATGCAGTCGCTGGAAACGAAGCTGGACGTCATCGCCAACAACATGGCGAACGTCAACACGGTCGCGTTCAAGAAGGATCGCGCCAACTTCGAAGACCTGTTCTATCGCCATCAGGTCTTGCCAGGCGCGCTCGACAACGCGGGTCAGCCGACTCCCATCGGTACGCAGATCGGCATGGGTGTGAAGGTCAGCGGCACGCAGACCGACTACGTTCAAGGTGCGTTTCAGCAAACCAACAAAGAGATGGACGCCGCCATCGAAGGCAAGGGCTTCTATCAAGTCACTGACCCTTCTGGCGAAATCCTCTACACCCGCGCCGGTAACTTCTCGGTCAACGCCAACAACCAACTGGTGATTGGCTCGGCCAGCACGGGCCGCCTGCTCGAGCCGGCGATCAGCATTCCGCAAGATACCGTCGGCATGGTCATCAATCCCGATGGCCGCGTCATGGTGCAGCAATCGGGCTCGCCGCAGTTGCAGCAAGTCGGTCAGCTGCAACTGGCCATGTTCATCAACCCGGAAGGCTTGCTGAAAAAGGGCGAGAACCTCTACGCCCAAACCGATGCCTCCAACGCTCCCATCACGGGCAACCCTGGCCAGCAAGGCCTCGGCGTGTTGCGGCAGAACTTCTTGGAAGCCTCGAACGTCGAGCCCGTGCAAGAGCTGATCGACCTGATCACCACGCAGCGGTCGTTCGAACTTAATTCGCAGTGCATTCAGGCCGGCGATCAAATCTTGCAGTTGATTTCGAACTTGCGTCGTTAGGAACAGTAG
>JAEZGD010000561.1 GCA_023417165.1 Planctomycetota bacterium | reverse complement strand
TGCGCCAGTTGCTCCCAAGGATCGAGCAACTTTTGGCCCTGGTTCTGAAAATCTTGCTGCGCCGACCAGGAAGTATCGCTGGACGTGATGGTGATCGTCCACAGGAATTGATTGTGACTGAGCTTGTTGCCGATGTCGCAGAGGAAGTCGAGCGTGTCGCCTGCGCGGAGCTCGAGTTCCTCGACATTCAGCTCTTGCTGGCGATGATGGACCGCCGCCTGCTGCAGAATTCCACTGCGGCTGGAAACCACAAACCCGCGCACGCCTTCGCCTTCTTGCGGCTCGTGGATGAGGGTCGATTGCACCTTCACTTTCAGATCGCGAGGCGCCGTCCAACGACGTACAGCAGCGTGCGCCACATCGTTGCCGGGATGCCCGCCGGTCGCTGTCAGTTGGGCCCAACCTAACCGACCATCGGGATAGGCAGAGCTTCCTTGCCAGGCGGTACCGGTGAAGTGCTGCAGCTTGGTGAACCCGGTAACGCGATTCGTCTGTTGGTCGATTTCGCCTGTGCCGTATTGCCAATCGGCGACGGTGGCCGGGATCGCGCTGGACTCATCCGCTTGCGACTGCTTGATCAAATCGAGAGCCGCCGCCACTTGCTCGGCGGTGGCTGCGCGCTGAAAGACGAGTTGATACATCTGTTGCACGCGCGCTTCGGCACTGGCTGCTTGCGCCGTCCTTTTAGCCAATGCCTGGGCATGCCCAATCATCAACGGATGATTCAAGAAGTACAGCGCTTGCTGCGGAGCGGTCGTGTCGCTGCGCATGGGAGTGTGTAGATCTGGATTGGCGAAATCGAACACGCGGAGCGCACTCGGCAGAAACTGTCGATCGATGGTGCCATAGAGCGATCGCCGTGTGAACGCAGGCGAGAACAAATCGCCAGGGCGTCCGCCCAAGGCCTTGTCTAAGCGGCCGGTCGCCGCGAGGAGAGAGTCCCGTGTTTCTTCGAACGTCAGACGGCGCTCGTTGGCCCGCCATAGCAGGCGATTCTCGGGATCGAGGCGAATCGCTTTGGCAAGCGCCTCGGCGTCGGCGGGACCTGCCGCACTCCGTCGGTAGGTGTTCGACAGCAGGATCCGGCGATGTAGCTTCTTCAGCGAATAGCCATCTTCAATAAAGCGCGACGTCAGCCAATCAAGTAACTCGGGATGGCTCGGCGGCGGTGCACGTGTGCCGAAATCGCTTGGCGTAGGAACCAGCCCGGCGCCAAAGTGATGCGTCCACACGCGATTCACGATCACGCGATAAGTCAGCGGGTTCTTCGGATGGATAATCGCTTCGGCCAGTTCGCGCCGACCGCTGCCATTTGCAAACGGTTTTCGATCCGCGCCAGCAACGACCGATACAAACTGACGCGGCACTTCGTCGCCTAGGTTCGTCGGATTGCCACGTTTGAACACGCGCGGCGCCACGGGTGCACTGCGGTCGAACAAAATGGCCGCATGCCTGGCGGAAGTGGGCGCCTCGAGGATCCAGGCATCGATGTTGTTCTGCAGTTTCCACAGTTCATCGCAGGTGCCCGTATCGAAGAAATATTCGATATTCACGATCGGCTCATCCGACACCACGCAAGGACCGTCAACTCCAAACAGCACCTCGCGAAGTGCTGCGTCGCCATCTTCTGGCAATGCGGCGGTGAAGACTTCGCCATAACGCTGGGCAACTTCTTCCAGGGATGCCGGCGCGGTCTCAAACGCTTTGAGCACGAGCGGATGCACTTCGCCGGCAGGTTTTGCGGCGAGCTGCGCGGTGATCTCGCCAGCTTTCGTCGTGAACTCGTCGGCAGGAAGTTCGCGATAGGCATGCCAGGCGACGAAAATGGGATCACGCCGAGTGGCGGCGCGATCGAGATAAGCGCGCCAGCGATGCACGAATGTCGGCAGCAAGTCGGTCTTGTAGAGGATTTGGTCGAAGCCCTCTAAGGGGTATTTGGTCAGCTCCAACTGCGCCGCAAGGTAATCGCCCGCGCGAGCGCGGATCCGCGCCGAGGTCTCTTCGCGCCGTGCTGTCATGGTTTCGGCGAGTTTGCGCTGACGATTCTGAAGCTCCGTTTCGTACTTTTGATAGGCTTCGTCCTTCATCGGCGGCTCAGAGGCCGGTTCGAGCCGCTCTGCCGAACTCTGAAACACGCCATAGAGAGCATAATAGTCCTTTGTCGGAATCGGGTCATATTTGTGATCGTGGCACCGCGCGCACGCGACCGTCAGCCCCATCGTTCCGCGCGTCACAACATCGATGCGATCGTCGATGATGTCGCGCTGCACGCCCAGGAATCGACGTCCCAACGTGAGAAAGCCCATCGCGGCCAAATCGGCGGGGCGATCGGCGCATTGGTCGGCGGCAATCTGTAGCAATAGAAAACGGTTATACGGCAAGTCCTCGTTGAGGGACTGCACGACCCAATCGCGATATGGCCAGGCATGCACCCACATGCGCTGCTCGCGGCCGTAGACATAGCCTTTGGTATCCGAATACCTCGCCACATCGAGCCAATGCCGGCCCCACTTCTCGCCATAGTGCGGCGAATCGAGCAACCGCTCAACCAGCTTCTCATAGGCCGTCGCCTCATTGTCACGTTCGAACGCCTCGACGTCTTCTGGCGTCGGCGGCAGGCCAATTAGATCGTACGTGACGCGGCGAATCAGAGTGCGCCGATCGGCAGGCGGCGAGGCAGCGAGCCCCGCCTTGGCGAGCCGGTCCGCGACAAATGTGTCGATGGGCGAAAGCGACGAGGATGCTGCCGCTTCAGGAACCGGCGGATCGCGTACTGGATGAAAGGCCCAATGCGTT
>JAEZGD010000400.1 GCA_023417165.1 Planctomycetota bacterium | reverse complement strand
GGCCGAGCAGTGCGATGTAACGACCGCAGAACTCCCCGGGTTTAACGACCGCTTACTAAAGACGCTGCCCAAACTGGGCGAGGCGGTCTTCGACAGCCGTCACGGGGCTTTTGCCGAGCGACTCGCCCGCGGCATGAATTTGGCCGAAGTGCTGAAGTGCGTGATGCTGCACCTGCAATGCCAGGCGGGACAGAATGTAAACTTCGGAACCGCTAGCGCTACTAGCGAAGCTGGCGTCTATCAGGTGGCGGTTGAATACGTCGACGAACAAGTCGGCCGCGCCACGTTGGAGTCTGCCAAGGACTTGGTCAACTCGGTCCGCCAAGGCTTGGCCTACGACGCTCTGCCGGTCATCGAGAAACTGCGTGATCTGATCTACGACGTTTGCCTGGGACCAAGCACGGCCTCGATCGTACAAGCCGCCCAGAAACGCGGCATTCCGTATCGCCGCTTGAACACTGGTAGCCTGGTACAATTCGGCCACGGTGCACGCCAACGCCGAATCCTCACTGCCGAAACCGATCGCACCAGCGCTATCGCGGAGTCGGTGGCTCAAGACAAGCAGCTGACGCGCACCCTGCTGAAGCAAGTTGGCGTACCAGTGCCAGAAGGCGAACCTGTCGATAGCGCCGAGGAAGCGGTTGCGGCCGCCGAAGACATCGGCTATCCCGTCGTAGTAAAGCCGCAGTACGGTAATCATGGCCGCGGCGTAGCAACCAACCTGCAAACCCGCGAGCAAGTCTTGGCGGCCTATGCAGCCGCACGCGAAGAAGAATCCACTATCGTCGTCGAGAAGTTTGCCCCCGGCGAAGACTATCGCATCTTGGTGATTGGCAATCGCGTAGTGGCTGCGGCCAAGCGCGAGCCGGCGAAGGTGATTGGCGATGGCGTTTCCACGGTCGCGCAACTGGTCGAGCAGGTCAATAAAGACCCGCGTCGTAGCGATGGCCACTCCACTGTACTTAGCAAGATTAATATCGATGCGGTCGCGCTTAACGTCCTCGCCGACCAGAACCTGACGCCGGGCTCGATCCCCGCCGCAGGCCAAGCGGTGCTCATACGTCGCAATGCCAATCTCAGCACCGGCGGCACGGCCACCGACGTGACCGACCTGATCCATCCCAACATGGCCGAACAGATGGTCGATGCCGCGCGCGTGATCGGCCTCGATATCGCCGGCATCGACGTTGTTTGCCAGGACATTTCTCGCCCGCTGGAAGAACAGCATGGCGTGGTGGTCGAGGTCAACGCCGGTCCTGGTCTACGCATGCACCTGGAGCCCTCGTCGGGCAAGGGCCGCCCTGTCGGCGAAGCAATCATCGACATGATGTTCGCCTCGGAAGATCAAGCCCGCATTCCGATCGTGACGGTGACCGGCACCAACGGCAAGACAACCACAACGCGGATGATCGCGAACATTCTGATGGCGACCGGCAAGCAGGTTGGCTTTACCTGCACCGACGGCATCTACATCGGTCAGCGTCGCGTTGATACCGGCGATTGCAGCGGTCCCAAGAGCGCTACGGCCGTGCTGATGAATCCCCGTGTTGAAGCTGCGGTCTTCGAAACGGCGCGTGGCGGCATGTTGCGCGAAGGCTTGGCCTTCGACCGTTGCGATGTCGCGGTCGTCACCAACATCGGCGAAGGTGATCACCTCGGCTTGTCGGGCATCGACACCGTCGAGAAGCTCGCGCACGTCAAATCGACGATCGTTCGCGCCGTGGCTGCGACTGGCTCGGCCGTGCTGAATGCCGACGATCCGCTCGTCGCCGCCATGGCTAGCGAATGCCCCGGCGCGGTCGTCTTTTACGCACTGCAAGGCGATACGCCGCTGCTGCAACAGCGCCGCATTCAAGGTGGTCGTGTGGTCTTTGTGCGCGACAACTCGATCATCCTGGCGGAAGGTGTGCATGAGTTTCCGCTGATCTCGCTGGAACGCATTCCTGTGACCCATGCGGGGCGCATCAGCTTCCAGGTCTATAACGTGCTGGCCGCCACGGCTGCCACGTGGGCCCTGGGCACGCCGGCCGAAGTGATTCGCGTCGGCTTGGAAGCGTTCTCGGCCAGCATGGACAAAGCGCCTGGTCGGTTTAACTTGCTCGAAATCAACGGCGCGACGGTCGTCGTCGATTACGGCCATAATCCTTCGGCGCTGCAGGCCATGCTCGACGCGCTAAAGCATTTTCCGCAAGAGCGTCGCATCGTGGTTTATTCCGCGGCTGGTGATCGACGCGATGTCGACATCATTCGCCAAGGCGAGCTGCTGGGACAGAACTTCGACGAAGTCATCCTGTACGAAGATCAATACTTGCGGGGACGCAACGCTGGCGAGATCACCGCGCTGTTTCGCCGCGGGATCGAAGGGGCAGGGCACCGCGCCAAAGCCGTGCATGCCGTGCAGGGCTGGCGAAACGCCGCCGCCATCGCCTTGAAAACACTTCGCCCCGGCGATCTGGTCTTAATCCAAGCCGACGTCGTTGACGAATCGGTCGAGTTCGTGCGTGAACTGCTCGCCACCGGCAATGTGCAAGCACGCGAAATCGATGTGCGCAAGCCCGACGATAAATCGCGCACTCGGCGATAGGCAGCGCACATCCCGCTGGCGAGATTCGCCTGTTCCATCTCAAAGGCTCGAAACGGTACCGCCCGTTTCGAGCCTTTGCTCTTTCTTGAAATTTTAACTGCTCCGCATATTGCGACCGTTCTTTGTTCCGCCGCAGTCCATCTTGTCGCCAGCTTTTGCTCGCGCCATACTGACCGCAGTGGTCATCTTCCGAACCCGCAGGGAGCGCCGCATGACTGAAGCGCTGGTCGACCAGCCCACCAAGCTGTTTGTGCTCGACACCAACGTCATCCTTCACGATGCCGGCTGCCTTCGCAACTTTGAAGAGCACGATGTCGCCTTGCCCATCACCGTGCTCGAAGAACTCGACCGCTTCAAACGGGGCAACGAAGACATCAATTTCCAAGCGCGCCAGTTCTTGCGCACACTGGATGAAATTACCGGCGACATGTTGGGAACGGAGGGAGCGCCGATCGGCCCAGGACGGGGGCGAGTGCGCGTCGTCCTTGGTGGACCGTTCGACGATCTGCTGGAAGACGCCTTCTATGGCGACTCGCCTGACCATCGCATTCTGAATACCGCACTTCATCTGCAACAAAGCGAAGCGCCGCGTCCGGTCATACTCGTCACAAAAGACACTAATTTGCGCATGAAGGCGAAATCGCTAGGCGTCCATGCGCAAGACTATACGACCGATAAGGTCGAAAGTTTCGACAAGCTTTATAAAGGCAAACGCACGATCGAAGACGCGCCACGGGACTTGATTGACTTGTTCTATACCCACGGCGGTCAGGTGCCGGCCGAGCAAGTGGAAGCGATCGTCGCACCGCTGCCTAACGAGAACTTCATCATCCGCTCTGGCTCTAAATCGGTACTGGCAACCTATCGCGCCGGTACGAACAGCTATGTGCGTGTTGAACGGTCTAGCGCCTATGGAATTCAGCCTCGCAATGCCGAGCAATCGTTCGCGTTGGCGGCGCTCGTCAACGACGACATTAAGCTGGTGACGCTGGCGGGCACGGCAGGGACTGGCAAGACGCTGCTTGCGCTGGCGGCCGCGCTCGAATGCCGCACCCGCTATCGCCAAATCTTGCTCGCACGTCCCGTCGTGCCGCTGTCGAACCGCGACCTGGGCTTTCTACCAGGCGACGTGCAGGCGAAGCTCGATCCGTACATGCAACCGCTGTTCGACAACCTGAACGTCATTCGCCACAATTCCGCTGACCGCGAAGCGGCCGCTGACCGCATCAACGAGATGCGCGAGAGCGAAAAGCTGATGATCACGCCGCTGGCGTACATTCGCGGCCGCAGTTTGCAGCGGATGTTTTTCATTGTCGACGAAGCCCAGAACCTGACGCCGCACGAGATCAAAACCATCATCACGCGTGCCGGCGAAGGAACCAAGATCGTCTTCACCGGCGACATTTATCAGATCGACCAGCCGTACCTCGATACGCTTTCGAATGGCCTGAGCTATTTGATCAATCGTATGAAGGGCCAGCCGATCTATGCGCACGTCACGCTTGAGAAAGGCGAACGCAGCGCCCTTGCCGACCTGGCCAGCGAACTGTTGTAGCGAGTAGCCATGCCTGAACTTGTTGACCGGCTGCTCGAAATTCTCGGCTTCGCCACTGGCCTGACTTGCGTCGTACTGGTGGTGCGGCAGAAGATCGCGAACTTTCCGATCGGCATCGCGAGCAATGTGTTCTTCTTGGTCTTGTTCGCCCGCCATCGTTTGTATGGCGACGCAAGTCTGCAAATCGTGTATGTGGGGCTGGCGTTATTTGGCTGGTATAGCTGGCTGTATGGCGGCAAGCTTCGCCAACAGCTCGAGGTGGCGGCCGCCTCACCGCGCATGCGATTAGCGATCGCCTTGCTGATCATCGTGGGCACACAACTGTTGATGCTGACGCTATATGCCAGCGGCGGCTCGGCGCCGATCCTCGATGCGCTGACGACCATGCTCAGCCTGGCGGCGCAACTGCTACTGAATCGCAAGTACATCGAGAATTGGTATCTTTGGATCACCGCCGATGTGTTGTATATCATCATGTACTTGCAGCGCGGGCTGAACCTGACGGCATTGCTCTATGCTGTGTTCCTGCTGCTGTGTTTTTTCGGCCTGTTTCAGTGGCGTCGAGAATTACAACAGCGCCAGGCGATGGCGACCTACGAAACACCATGATACGCGGCCTGATTGTTGGTAAGTTCTACCCGCCTCACAGTGGTCATCAGTATTTGATCGAGACTGCGCTCGCGCAGGTAGATCTACTGTTTGTCATTGTGTGCCAGCGCCCTGGCGAGCAGCCGTGTGGCGAGCTGCGTGCTGCCTGGCTGCGCGAACTGTATCCGGATGCGCGCGTGCTGCTCGTCGATGATTGCTACGACCCGGACGATTCGCAGTTGTGGGCGAAACTGTGTCGCGATTGGCTCGGCTTCGCGCCGGAAGTGGTG
>JAEZGD010000397.1 GCA_023417165.1 Planctomycetota bacterium | reverse complement strand
ATACTGTTGATACCACGCTCGCAATTGCATTTCGTGCTGGCTTAAAACGGCTAGCGAGATGTGCTCACGCAGCAGATAAACAGCAATGCCTGCGACGAGAAAGAAGCCAAACAACACGGCCAGCTTCCGCCATCCAGGTGGCGGGATGTGCTGCGGCGAACTATCGCGAGCAATGGTCATGCGCCTGGCGATGCGGGCGAGAGTTGCGGCGTAATCAAAGCTTTCCCGCAGGCGTATCTGCCGCCAATTGAGCGATCATGTCACGTGTTGCGGCAGCGACAGCATCTTGCCACCGTGCATCGCCAAAGGTGTCGCGGTATTCCTTGCGACTATGGGCGAAGATGATTCCACGACTGTTATTGACAATCCCGCCCAGACCCTGGGCATCAAAAGCAGGCGCCACATCACGGGCCGTTCCGCCTTGAGCGCCGAAGCCAGGAATGAGGAACCACGTATGCGGCATCGCACTGCGCAGTTCGGCAAGTTGCTCGGGATACGTGGCGCCTACGACTGCGCCGATGCTGCTATACCCGCACTCGCTCGCTGTTTGTGCCGCTATCCCTTCGACATAGTTCGCCACGTGGCGATACAGCGGCTGGCCGTCGATCGCTCGATCTTGAAACGTCTTACCTCCAGGATTCGAGGTTTTCACCAAAACAAAGATGCCTGCGTGTCGTGCAGTGCAAACTTCGACGAACGGATCAAGACTGTCGTCACCCAGGTAGGGACTGACCGTCAATGCGTCGCCCCCCCACGGACTCAATTCGCCTGCCCCTAGCCATCCGTGGGCATAAGCAGTGGCGGTCGAACCGATGTCGTTGCGTTTGCCATCGACGACAACGAGCAGTTGCTTCGAGGCGGCATAACGAATCACATCGGCCAATGCCAGCATGCCATGCGGCCCGACTTCCTCGAAGAAAGCGACCTGTGGCTTGACCGCGGGAACCAAAGGCGCGACGACATCGATCACGCCTCGGCAGAAGACGCGAAAGGCTTCGGCTACGGCTGCTGGATCTTTCGACACGGCGGGATCGAGCAGCCCTTGCGGCAGGGTTTCCGCTCGCGGGTCGAGTCCTACCAGCGTGGGCGTTTTGGTGCGACGGACGGCGGCGGCAAGGCGATCGGCAAAACCTAGCATCGGCAAGACCCAGCGAGAGCGACCGAGCGATGGCGAACCTTTGCCATCATTCTGTGTCGGTCTTAATAGCCTTTTTTGTCCGCCAAGGCGAGGGGCCGTGGCGAATCCGGCCACCAATGGCGTTGCACAACGCCAGCGAATGTGCGATATTAGTTCCTTCGCCGTGGCGCGAGGTTTCCTCCTTGCCCACAGCCACAACTTTCGGGGTGTAGCGCAATCTGGCTAGCGCGTCTGCATGGGGTGCAGAAGGTTGCAGGTTCAAATCCTGTCACCCCGACTGAAACGAAAGCCGCAGTCTGACAAAGACTTGCGGCTTTTTTCGTGCGCTGTTTTAGCGCGCTAAGATGCCTCTTTGACCCCGTGATTGGCCCGCGTTCTGGTCCTTGCGCTTGTGTGGTCCTGCGTTGTGACTCGCCTGCCGCTGGCATGCGTTATTGCTTGGCAGTAAATAGATATTCCTATGTGATGTGCGGTCTCACCTTCGGAGTTGCATGACGCGCAAGCCCTACTATCGCCCTGATCGCAGAGCCTGGTTCGTCAAGATAAATGGCGGTCGCGCGCAGGTGCGATTAGATGAAAGTGAGGAGAAGGTATAAGAGGTTTCGCAGGAGATGTTGCGGCTCAACAACTCCGGCGCACTAATCGCCACCTTCGCCACTGTTGCCGATGGTTTTCTGATAGCGGCTCAAAGATCGGTCGACCCGAAAACCTATCGAGGCTACGAAGACGATCTCTTGAGCGCGTGCAAAGACTTCGGCGAAGTGCTGGTGCGCGACCTGAAAAAGCATCACGTTTCCTCCTGCCTAGACCTGCAAACGACGTGGGGCGACTGGGCTAGGCATCGCGCAGCCTCAGCGGTTAAGCGTGCGCCGAACTGAGTGGTTGATGAAGAACATCTGGAGCGCAGCCCGCTAGGACGTATGAAGATTGCCAAAGGCGGCAATCCGGGTGAGAGCGGCTCATCGTCAACGCTTCGTCGCGATTCTTCTTTCCTGCGAGTGGATTGCCGCCAATATCGAGAGCAACGACAATGGGGCCATGTCCAACGTCACCCGCATCCTCGCGCAGATCGAATCGGGCGATCCCGTTGCTGCCCAGCAGCTATTACCGTTGGTCTACGACGAGCTAAGGAAGCTGGCGGCTGTCAGGCTGGCTCGGGAGAAGCCAGGGCAGACGCTTCAGGCGACGGCGCTAGTGCATGAGGCATATTTGCGGTTGGTGGATGCGGAGAACGTTCAGCACTGGAACAGTCGCGGTCACTTCTTCGCAGCAGCAGCAGAGGCCATGCGACGCCTGTTGCTAAACCGTGCGCGTGACAAGGGACGGCTGAAACGGGGAGGGCAGAGGCAAAGGGTGGATCTGGAAAAGATCGAGCTCGCGGCGGATGCAACGTATGAAGACCTCCTAGCGCTCGATGAGTCCATCGAGCGTCTGGCTGCCGAAAACCCTGAGTGTGCGAGTGTCGTGAAGCTGCGATTCTTCGCGGGCCTCACAGTCGATGAGGCAGCCGCGGCCTTGGGTATTTCGTCCAGCACCGCGAAACGCCACTGGGCC
>JAEZGD010000396.1 GCA_023417165.1 Planctomycetota bacterium | reverse complement strand
GCGAATCTCTTGTATGAACATCGCAAGTAGTTCGGCTTGTTCACTCTCGGCGATTTTGCCTGGATGAGCCCGCAGGGTAATAGTCAATTCGTCAGCGCATGTTGCTGCCAAGAATACGGCATGCGTGCCCGGTCGAACGGGCGGCGCTGCCAAGATCTTCGTGAGTGGCGCGTTTCCAACAAAATAATAGCGCCCTTTGCGGTCTAGTACCTTCCGGAAGAAGCGGCGAACATCTCCGAGATTTGAGAACACCGTCGTCACCATACACTGCTCACTGCTGGTGAACCAACGCACCACGCCTGGCATCTGCTCGGCTTTGACGAGGCCATCGAGAAAGAATTGACCTAGGTTCCAACGTCGCACGCCTGCCATCTCCTTGGCGACTGTCTTCAACAGCTTGTCGGGAGCGAGGCATTCCGATTCCCGATGCGTCAGAAACACATACCCCAGTACATTGCAAGCTGGTAATGGTGCCTCATCGCGCAAACGCAGGCTCGTCGGCACATTGATCCGCAGCCACTTACGACGTTTCAGCAACCTGCCTTGCCCTTGCCAACGCGCAATCGCCACAAACAAATCGCGCAGTAGAAGATCATTTACCGTGACTTTACTCTCGTCGGCACGTTTTCGTAACTGCTGTGTTTCCTCGACACTTAATGTCGTCGCCACAAGCGCAGGGCACACGGTCTGCCCGCGCTGCGAAGGGCTCTCGACTCGCAGTGGCGAAGGCCGACGCAACAACCAGCGCGTGGTTTCAACGAAAAAGCTACGGAACGCCTGCCAACGCGTGATGGGCTCGGCAATGATCCATCGTGAGCGCCCGCGATTGACAAAGGCCTCGGTTGTCCAAAGCGGCTGCCGGATCTTGCCAGGCAACTGTTTGAATAGAAGATCATAGCTTCCTAGCCAATCAGCCAGAAACTCCATAAGTCCTAGCCCATCGGCAGCGGCATGATGAAGCCAAATTGCGATGCGTGTTGTGTTATCGTGTGTGCAAACCTGTATTTTCAAGCCTCCGGAATGGCACAGATCGATGTGCCCGGTAGCATTTATTCCTGGCAGCGATGTTTTCTCACCGCCAAACTGTAAAATATCGTCGACATGCCAGGGCTGCGACGTATCCCAGACTGCGGCAGAGCCAGTACCGCAGATGCGAGCAATCAACAGCGGATGCCGCTCAAGCGCAGATACAAGCGTCGCTCGCAACAGATCGGCATCTAAGCGGCCGCCAAAGTAAAGCTCCATAACCGCCACCATCGGATACTCTGGCTGATCGTCAGCGAGCATGTAACGCTCGAAAGGAGTCAGCGTCAGTGGAGGCAGATCCGTCATAAGTGATCAGTCGCAGAATTGGCCAAGCGATACGTTTGACGAGCGGGGCGGCAGCTCACCAAACAACAGTCAGATGCCCAAAAATCGTAGTAGTTCGCTAAGTAACTCTCGCTCCCATTTCTAGTTAAAGATAGATGGTGAGCCTCATCTCGCAACTGCTTTCCGTTCGCCTCCTGGGTTCCCTGAAAGGCGTCACCATCAAATCACAGAAAGCTTACCGTTCAACGAATCTTTAAGCGACATTACAACGCCCCATTCGCCCCGATTGCCCCATGCCCCCCAACTTGCAAACTAAATACATCGGTGACTAGTTCACTTTATCGGAGCAGGTCGTTATATTCTCAACGGATCGGATGGGGACAATTGGTTGATTACTGACGTTTTATTCGATTGGAAAAGGCAGGACTCTAGAGAAACACTTAACCACTTCTAGCTATATTCGCGGATAATTTCAGCAGGGAATTGCTAAACCAAACAATCCTGGAGTAAGGAATGTTGGACAATAACCTGCGCGATTTGGTTGCAATTGTTGGAATGGCCTGCCGTCTGCCAGGTGCAGACGACCTTACCCAGTATTGGAATCTGGTACATACCGGCTCGAGTGCCATCGCACCGTTGCCTGCGGATCGACTGAACCGCGAACTCTATTTTCACCCCGAGCGCGGGCAGCTGTGCAAGACCTATTCGGATCTCGGGGGCTTGGTTCGAAATCGACCATTTGATCGTGGGCGATGCCCGATTCCTGAGGAAACGATCGAGCAAGTCGACGTCGCTCATCTTACTCTGTTGGAAGTGGCCGCTGATGCCTGTCGGCATGGCGGATATGACCCATTTCAGCTTCCTTTCCGCAATGTCGGCGTGTTCATCGGCCATACAGGCGGTAGTCCGGTCGTTTCCGACTTGCTTTACTCGACAGTCGTCGAAGAAGGCGCGTCGGCCCTCGATGGCATCGAGCAATTGCGACAACTAGGCCTCGATCCGCGTGCCTTTCGTGAGCAACTCGTGGAAGAGGTGCGGCGCAAATACCCGGGTCGCAAACCCAAGCAAAAGTTACGATTGGGCGCTGCGGTCGCAGCAGAGCTAATCTCCGAATCGTTCGATTTATATGGGCCTTATGGCGTTGTCGACGCGGCTTGCGCTTCGTCGCTACAGGCGCTATCGATTGGCGTCCGCTCGCTGCTGCTGGGACGCCTCGATGCTGCGATCGTGGGCGGTGCATCGTACTGCAAGTCGGATAGTCTGGTGCTATTTTCGGCCGCTCAGTCCGTCAGTTCCAAGGGCTCATGCCCTTTTAGCCGGGAAGCGGATGGTTTGATCTCGGCCGAAGGGTATGTCGTCTTTATGTTAAAGACCGTCGAACGAGCTCTGCGCGACGGCGATCACATTCAAGCGGTAATTTCTGGCCTAGGCGTATCATCGGACGGTCGTGGCAAGAGCCTATGGGCGCCACGTACCGAAGGGCAAATCCTGGCTGTCAAACGCGCATATTCTGGCAAACTCGATGCTAATCGTTTGCAGTACATAGAAGCCCATGCCACATCGACTCAGGTCGGCGATGCCACCGAGCTAGAGGCGCTCAGCCAATCGCTCAGCACGTTGTTAAGCGATCCTAATCGCAAGATTCCCATCGGCAGTGTCAAAGGGAACGTCGGACACACGCTGGAAACCGCAGGTGTCGCGGGCTTGCTCAAAACCGTCTTGGCGCTTAACAAGCAAACGATTCCACCTACCGCCCAGTTCCGCGAACTAAACTCCGAGATCGATTGGGACAACTCACCTTTTTACGTTCCCTTCGAACCTCAAGATTGGCCTGAGTTTTCAGATGGCCACCCGCGCCGCGCCGCTGTGAATTCCTTCGGAATCGGCGGTTTGAACGTGCATGTGGTCGTCGACGAGTTCCAGCCGGACGCTCCCGCTAGCCGTTCAACGGTTAGTGTTCCCGCGAATATTCCTAGCTCGATCGCCAAAGACGAGCCAATCGCCATCATCGGCATGGGTTGCGTCTTTCCAGGAGCGCATACCATCGAAGCGTTCTGGGATCTGTTAAGCCACGGACGCGATCCGAAGATCCCCGCGCCCCCTAAGCGAATACCTGGCGAGATTGCCTACGCGCCCGGCGAAGCGCGACCATGGCGGACCTACAATCTGCTCGGCGGTTTTGTCGAGGGCTGGGAGTACGATTGGCGTCGCCACAAGATTCCGCCCAAGCAAATCGCCCAGGCGAATCCCTTGCAGTTCATGCTGCTTGATGCGGCGGATCAAGCCTTTCAGAACGCCCAGATCGATATCAAAACGCTGCCTGGCACACGCGTGTCGGCGATCGTGGGCACCATCTTCGGAGGCGACTTCTCCGACCATTTGCAGATGGGTCTGCGGCTGCCAGAGTTCCGAGCTTCGCTGCGTGAGGCCTTATCACGCCGCCAGATTCCTGCGGAGAAGATTGAGGAGATTGAAAACGAATTCCAAAAACGCCTGCTCGCACAGATGCCCGCGCTCCTGGATGAAACAGGCAGTTTCACCAGCAGCACGCTCGCTTCGCGAATCACCAAATCCTTCAATTTAATGGGTGGCGCACTGGCCGTAGATGCCGGCAATTGCTCCGCGGCGCTCGTGATCCAGGCGGCCATGGATCAGTTGCGGTTGGGCCATGTTGATATGGTGGTGTGCGCTTCTGGCCAGCGCAGCATGGATCTATGGACCTATGAAGGGCTTAGCCTCGCCGATTGCCTGACAAAAACAACTCCATGCACCGGTCTCGACAAGGACAGCCAAGGCGTTCTGCCTGGCGAAGGCTGTGGTGTCATTCTTTTAAAGCGATTATCGGATGCCCAGCGCGATGGCAATCCGATTCAAGCCGTCATCCGCGGCATCAGCATCCATGCCGATGATGACCTTTCCGCGGCCATCGCCAAGGCAAGCACTCAGGCGCTAGCCGAAGCCGGTGTGCCCGCCAGCGCTGTCATGTCCATCGAAACGCATGGTGTTCGCGATGCAGACACTCAGCCTGTGGAATTGCAAGGCGTCATCAATGCTTATGCCACCGCAGGTCGCACGGATACGCTTGCGGTCGGCGATATCACCAGCCAATTCGGCCACACCGGCGGCGCATCGGCGATGGCGGGGCTATTAAAGAGCGCACTGGCGAGCAAAGCCGGCGTGTTGCCTCCGACGTTGCATTTGAAACAGGCCGAAGCGGCACTCACCCAAGCGGCGATCGTCAAAGCAGCTTCAACCTCGCTACCGCTCGCCACTGTTTCGAATACACCCTATCGCGCTACAGCGATTAGTAGCATTCACAATCGCATGGCGTATCAAATCATTGTCGATAACGGTGCACCGCTGCCGGCATTCGCCCCTGCTGTGGTTCCTGCGACGACGACGGTCGCCGTATCAAAAGACCTCGCGCTGGCGCGCATCGTTCGTTTTGGTGCCAGCAGCAAGGACGCCTTGCGCGAGCGGGTTATGAATCATGCGACCATTGCATGGTCAGAAAACGACCGCGCTTGCCTGACGGCGCCAGCGCGCTGCACCATTCTTGCATGCTCGCTTGAGGAGTTGCTTCAGAAGGCCACTTTGGCAGCCGACTTCCTAGCAAAAGAGCGTCATGATGTGGCGGCCGACCACGGCATTTTCTTCGCCACCGAACGTTCAACGCCTGCTCAAATAGCGTTCCTGTTTCCTGGTCAGGGATCGCAGTATGTGAGCATGTTGCGCTCGTGGTGCGATGGCGATCCCGCAGTGCAAGCCGACCTTGAAAATATTAATGCGATCCTGCTATGCCACCACTTTCCCACGTTTGGCGAACTGGCGTGGAACGCCAGCAGCCCGCTAGGAACCGACGTGTGGACCACCCAAGCCGCGATGCTGCTCGCCGATTGGCTGATCTATCGTGCCACCGAACGATTGGGAATTCAGCCGAATTTTGTCGCCGGACATAGCTATGGTGAATTCCCTGGGCTCGTCGCCGCTGGGGTCTGGAATCTGAAAGACGCTTTATTGGCTACGCGTGCGCGGTGCGACGCCGTTATCGCGGCACAAACCACGCCGACCATCATGCTATCTCTGGCGGCGGGACGCAGTGTGATTGAATCGATACTACAAACCAGCACTCGCCAGGTTTGGCTGTGCGCCGAGAATGGCCCAGAACAGTGTGTCGTCGGCGGCGTTGTACCCGACGTCCAGGCGTTCGCTGAGTTGTGCGCGCAGCAGCGCATTCGTTCAAAGGCGCTGCCCGTGCCGTGCGCGTTCCACACACCACTGTTG
>JAEZGD010000375.1 GCA_023417165.1 Planctomycetota bacterium | reverse complement strand
TGGCGGCGCTGTCGACCACGGCGATCGTGCGCGTAATCTCTTGGCAAGCGGCCGCCGATTCGGTCACGCCACGCGCCACGGTATTGGCGGCGGTAGCGGTCTGACCGACGGTGCGCGAGATTTCCCGCGTGGCGATCGATTGCTCTTCGACGGCCGCGGCAATGCTGCGAGCGACATCGTTGACATTACGAATCGCAGCGCTGATTTCGCCAATCGCGCCAACCGTCTCGTTGGTCGAGCCTTGCATCGTGATGATGCGTTGGCGAATGGTGTCGGTTGCAGCGGCCGATTGCTTAGCCAGTTCTTTGACTTCCGTCGCCACCACGGCGAAACCCTTGCCGGCCTCGCCAGCGCGAGCGGCTTCGATCGTGGCGTTCAGGGCCAACAGATTGGTTTGATCGGCGATGTCTTGAATCACACCGATCACCTTGCCGATCTCGTCGGCCGCCTCGCCCAGCAGTTTCACCTTGGCGTTGCTCAGTTCGGCCAGCGTTGCCGCTTGACCCGCCACCGAGGACGACGACTCGGCGTTCTTGGCAATTTCGCTGATGCTGGCGGTCATCTCTTCGATCGCCGAGGCAACCGTATTGACGTTGGTCGACATTTCTTCGGTCGAGCCAGCCATCGAACGCATGTTGGTCGCCATTTCTTCGGCGGCCGCAGCGACGGTGGCCGACTGCTGGGTCGTGCCATGCGCGGTATTTGTCAGATCGTCGGCAGTGGAGGTCAACTGCGTCGAAGACGCGGTCAGCGTTTGCGTGCCACGCACGATATTTTGAATCACCTCGCGGAAGTCGTGCGTCAGCTTGTTAACGGCCTGGCCGAGCTTGCCGATTTCGTCCTTCGTGGTCACCGTCACCGACTGCGTCAGATCGCCCGCAGCGACCTTGGTCAGCACGTCGGCCGACTGCACCAGCGGCTTGGCGATGTTGCCAGCGATCCACAGGGCAATGCCGCCTGTGACCAGGGCAGCGATGCCGCACAGGATGCCCGTGAACCAGGCCAATGCGTAGCAATCGGCGAGCGCTTCGTCCAGGTCTTGGCGAACGAGAATACCCCAACCCAAGCCAGCAAACTGGCCCATGGGCTTCGAGGTGGCGTAACCATTCATCTGCCAAACGTGACGACGAATGTGCTTCTCGGTTGTCGTTCCTGCCTTACCCTGGGCGATCAACTTGGCCGCTTCCAGGCCTTCGTTGGCCAGGTTTAACTTCAACTGCACCGCAGGGTCGGCATCGTGCAGAATCGTGCCGTTGTTCGCAAGCAGGTTGCAATGCACGGTCCAGCCGCGATGCTTGCTTTGCTCTTGAGCTTCGGCGGTCAGGTCGCCAGCGACGCGGGCGAACGAACAGAAGTTGGCCCAGACGCGAATGATTTTGCCCTCGTCATCCAACACGGGCGCCGCGAAGATCACGGTCCGCGCGTCCGCGCCGCAGACGTTAGCAATCCGCTCGTCATGGGTGACGTCGCAAACGACCACGCCGTTCTTGGCTTTGCCAGACATCACGTCGGCGTACCAGGCTTCTGTTTTGACGTTCGTTCCCAACAGGCTTTCGGACGCGATCGACTTGCCTTGGTAATCCTGCTTATTCACAGCAATGATGTTGCCTTCGGCGTCGGCTTCCAGCATCAGATCGTACGCGCCGTACAGCTTGATGAACTTGTCCATTTCGACCGGAAGCTTGGCAGGATCGCCTTTGGCGATCGGCAAACCGGCGAAAAGTTGCACGTCGCCGTAGCGCTCGGCCATGTTGTGGTCGATCTTGCTAATCAACTCGTCCGCAATCAGCGAAACGCGGTCGCTGACGGCGTCTGTCAACGTGGCCTTCGACTTGGAATAGGCGCTGATGCCAACAATCGCCGCTGGTACGACGCCGAGCAGCAAGAACCAAAAGAGGAGCTTGTATTTCAAGCTCTTGAATTGAAAAAGGGTCAGTTTGAGCATTGTAGCGCACCTCAGGAAAGGAATCGGCGGAATACAAACGGCGGGACCCAAGGTTCGCTGGTGCGGCACACGTGGCCGCTGCGCTTGGATGCCAGGCAGGTACAGTTAGCTTTCGAGTTTGCCAATCGCAGACAGCGTCTCGGCGACGTTCAGAATCACCAGCAAGCCCTCGTCGAGCTTGAATACGCCTTGGAAAAATCGCTGATCGACGCCGCCTAGGTTTTCTGGCAGCGGATCAATTTCGGAAGCCTTGCAGGTCACCACATCGGTCACCTGGTCGACTAGCAAGCCAATTTGCTCGCCATTGCTGTTGACGATGACATTGCGCGTCGAACGTGTCACTTCGGCGGGGGGCAAACGCAAGACCCGGCGCAGATCCAGCACTGTGACCACTTCGCCACGCAAATTAATGACGCCGCGCACGGCGTCGGGAGCGTGCGGCACCGGAGTCAAACGCAAGCTGCGATTGATCTCTTGCACCTGGCGAATATCAATGCCCAGCAGCAGATCGTGCGCTTGAAAGGTCGTGAACTGCAATTCGGCGCTCGCGGCGCAAGGCGGGGAAGCAAGGGTGGTGGTCATGGCAATCGGATAGTGGTTAAAGGCAGGGATTCGCAGGCGGAATTAAACGAGCTCTGGTTCACGCTCGATGCGGCGCGTTCCCTTCAGCAAACGCGCGACGGTCGCCAGCAGGCGGTCGCGGTCCATCTTGACCTGGTAGTCGTTGACGCCGACCTCCAGGCCACGTTCCATGTCCTCTTCGCCAGCCAGCGACGTCAACGCGATCACTGGCAGCGTGCTGAACGACTCGCTATCGCGAATCCGCTCGCACAGTTGGAAGCCATTGAGATTCGGCATCTCGATATCGGTCAGCACCAGGTCGAAAGGCGGATCGGCGTCTTGCAAGGTCTCCCAGGCGTCTTGGCCATCTTCGCAGCCGACGACCTCATAGCCCTTGCTCTCTAGAAACGCCATGACCTGCGAGCGGAAGAATCCCGAGTCCTCGGCCAGCAAGATGCGATAGTGGCGCGCGGCTTCCTGCTGATTCACCATCGTTTTCGCAGTTGGTTGCGCGAGCTGCGGATACGCCTTGGCCGCCAGTTCGTACACGTCTAGCAAGCGAATCGCCTGCTTGTCGACGACGACCGAGCCGATCACGCCGGGCTCGCGGAACGTGCGGGCGTCGATATTGGTTGGCAGATCGCGAATCTCGTTGAGCGTCGGCACGATCACAGCCAATTCGTCGCCGTTGAACTCGAAGATCACCACATAGAGCCAGTTCTGTTCTGGTCGCGGCCGAGCGCGAATGTGCTCTTCTAACGTGATCAGCGGCAACGAGTGCGACTCGTATTCCAGCATTTGTCGACCGCCCACCATGTCGATCTGCTCGGTGCGGATGCGTTCCAGGCGGCGAATCACCGCCATCGGAATGCCGAACACCTCGGACGCGTGATTGGTAAACAGCAGGGTGGGCTGGGTTTCGCTACTGACGCTCCGTTGTTGTTGCTGGGCGTCGCTGTCTTCTTCGGTCGACTTGGCCAATTGCACGAAGCTGGCGATGCCGCCGACATCCAGAATCAACGCAACTTCGCCGTCGCCAAGGATGGTTGCGCCCGCCAGGCAAATGCAAGACTGCAAATGCTGACCGAGCGGCTTGACGACGATTTCTTCCGAATCGTGCAAGCCATCGACCACCAGGCCATAACGCACGCTGCCGGTCTCGACGACGATGACATCCAGGCCGCGCGTTTGGTTGACTTCGGACTCGTTCGTGATTCCCAGCACTTGTCCCAGGCGCACCAGCGGCAGCAAGCGACCACGCAGCCGCAGGACATCAGCTCCCTTGATGCGCGAGATACGCGTGGCGATTTCGCTCGCCTTGACGCGCACCAGTTCGTGAATGCTGGACTGGCTGACTGCAAATCGCTGGTGGCCGCTATGCACGATCAGCGACGGAATGATCGCCAGAGTGAGCGGCAACTTGACGTGGATTTGCGTTCCCTTGCCGAGGTTTGTGCTGACCTCGATGGTCCCGCCTAAGCGCGTGATGTTGGATTTGACGACATCCATGCCGACACCGCGTCCGCTGACATCGGTGACTTTTTCGGCGGTGGAAAAGCCCGGATGAAAAATCAATTCGATGGCTTCGCGGTCCGATAGCGCGGCGGCTTGCTCGGCGGTGAGGATACCTTTGGCAATCGCTTTGGTGCGCAGGATCGCTGCGTCGATGCCTGCGCCGTCGTCGCGGACGACAATGTTGACGCGCCCCGCCTGGTGACTGGCTTCCAGGGTGATGGTGCCTGTCCCCTTCTTGCCACGCGCGATGCGAATGTCCGGCGTTTCGATGCCATGATCGAGCGAGTTGCGGATCAAGTGTACGAGCGGATCGCCAATCGCTTCGATGATCGACTTGTCGACTTCGACCTCTTTGCCATGAATATGCAGATCCACATGCTTGCCCAGCCGAGCGCTTAGATCGCGCACGACGCGGGGAAAGCGGCTAAATACATGCGCCAGCGGCTGCATGCGCGTCTGCATGATCGCTTCTTGCAGCTCGCTGGTAACCTGGTCGATGCGGGCCGCGGTGGTATCGAGACCCGTCTGCGTCGTCGCGCTGACCGCTTGCAACAACTGATTGCGGCTCAGCACTAACTCGCCGGCGAGGTTCATCAGGCGATCGAGCACTCCCACCGGCACGCGAATGTTGGCGTCGGCGGTAGCGGCTGCTTCATGGGTGCTGACCGCCTCGGTCGGAGCTGTGACAGGCACTGGTACTGGAGCTGCCAGTGAAGGTGCTGCGGCGGCGGCGACTGGGGCTGCACCGACTGGCGCGGCCATTGGCTCAGCGGCAACTGGTTGTGCGGCCTGCGTCGGGCAGACGCCCATTTCGTGTAGGTAGTCCAAGGCTACCACAAAGGGCTTGATGTCGTAGCTGTCGTGTTCTTCCTCGCGACTGCTGCCAATCGCGTTGATGAGCGAACGCAGGAGATCGCTGGCGCGTAACAGCAGGTCAACGATTTGTGAGTTTGGCGCTAAATCGCGGTTGCGCATGCGATTGAGCACATTTTCCAGGCTGTGCGCAAGATCGTTGATCTTGGCGAGCCCCAAGAAGCCTGCGGCGCCCTTAATGGAGTGCACTGCTCGAAAGACACGGTTCACGGCATCGCCGTCGAAGTTATCGCCAGCAGCCTCCATCGAGAGCAGTAGACCTTCGACATCGGCCAGGTGTTCATTCGATTCGATCACGAATTCGGCGACGATGGCTTTGTCTTCGAACATCATGGAAGTACTCCAGATCCAGCGCAGGTACGCAGCGGATCCCAGGCGGGACTTTGGGCGGGGGGACACGGG
>JAEZGD010000353.1 GCA_023417165.1 Planctomycetota bacterium | reverse complement strand
ACCTTGCACCGGCTTGAAATTCGCGCGGGGATGCCGCGCTGCGAAGTCGCGCAAACGAGCGGCATCGTTGGTCCACAAGGTCGCGGGAACGCGAATGCCTTGCGCGGCGATCGCGGCCAACTGCTGCGGCTTGGTTTGATGCGCATGATAGGCGGTCCAGCCATTGACCATCCGCGCTGGCAGCGCCATCAGAAACGCTTCGAACAAGCTGCGCGCGTCGTTGTACGCGATGTAGGCTTGCTCGGGATCTTCGAGCGGTGGGGGCGCGACACCGAAATAGTTGCGCCAATACAACGACTTAATCTGAGCGAAGGGCAGCACGCGACCTGACGGTAAGCCAATCGCCCCCTCACCAGGCGACGGGGTTAAACTGAGCGACAATTCCGTGGGAAAGGACCGACTGTCCACCAACTCCACATCTGCCCCCCGGCCAAGCAAGTGATTATGCATGGCTGCGGTGTGCTCGTCTTCGGCTCCACCCAAAATCACGATCGTCGCGGGCATGGCTTGACTCGCTGCCAGAGAAGAGGAACGATTTACTACTGGGGCCGTCGCCTGACTGTCTGGCATTATGCCCCAAGGAGGCAACGATGGCGCATCCCTTTCATGCCAGAGTAACGCAGGCGCCGGAAGTCACGATCAAGAGCCGGCGCTCGTTCTTATCTGTTTTAATCGCTTGCGCCGGCGGAGTGCTGGCGCTGTGGAGCGCGCGCCCCGCGTCGGCGCAGATTCAGCGGCGCTATAACCTGGGCGAACGCCGTTCCACGACGCGCGCCGCAGGCGAAGAGGGAGCGGGTGGCGGCGCGACCTATCCGCGCGTGCCGCGTTACACCACGCAGGCGAACGGCGAAGAAGGTGGGCGCTATACCACCTATGCCACCGGCGAAGAGGGCAGCGGTGGCCGCGCGACCACGTATGCCTTTGGCGAAGAAGGGGCCAATTACTATATGCCAGCTCGTCCGCCGCGAAGCTCGTGGGCGCCGCGACCTGGCGGCGACACCGTCACCACCTTCGCCCTGGGCGAAGAAGGTTAGCGCAGGCGTCGGCAGCGATTATGCTAGGAAGCGGTTTCTCTCGCTGGTTCGACCATCGGTAAGTTCACAACTTGCCCGCCAAGAGGTTTGCCTGTGCGACTGACTGCGCTCCTGATTGCCGTGGCGATTATTCTTTGCCCGGCCTATCTGTTGTTGGCTCAAGAGGCCAGCGCGCCAGAGCCAATGGCGGATCCGCTTCGCGCTCCGCGCGTCAAGCAGCGCGACGCCTGGGCGAAGTTGGCAAATATGTTGCATGCGAAGGACGACCCGCACAGTCAACTGTTGTCGGCTTGGGCGCTCTTTCATCAGTTTGATGTCGATTACTTCTCGCTCGCCGAAGCAGATCCCAACGAACTCTTGCAGCAATACGACGAGCAGTGCCAGGCGTGGCGCAAGAAACTCGCCGATCAGGCCGATCCGCCTGCGCACGTGCAATTGGCGATGCAAGAGTTGGGCGCGCTGCTCGATGACATCGAAGCCAACCGGTTGCAGTACGCACGTCCCGCAGGCGACGACAACAGTTCGCCAGAATTGCGCGACTGGCATGACAAGCTGCAGTCGTTTCAGTTCCGTCGCACGCAGGCGATGCAAGAGCGCGGGCGGCGCATCATTGCCATGTATCGCGCCGGCGAGATCGATGCGGTGCGGCCCTGTGTTGTATTATTGGAACGGCAAATCGGCGAGCGCGTGTTGCTTGAACAGCGAGAGTTGAGCGGCAAAGCCGACGAAGCCTCCGGCTTTAAGCAGCAACGCCGTGCTTTGCTCGACAAGCAACGTGGCGAATGGAGGCGGATGAGCGAACTGCTGCCACAAGCGACGGAACGGACGGTGCTGATCGAACTTGGCGAAAAGATCTGTCACTTGCATTCGCTGACGCTCGACTTGCTGACGGCCCGCTTGGACATTGACGATGCGACGAAAGGGACTGAGGCCAAGGAGAACGCTGCCGCGCTGGCCAAACGCGTGTTCGCCGCCTATCAAGATTTGCATCGCGCCGCGGCGGCTCATCATGGCGAAGGGAAGTTGACGCTCGAACAACTCGCCCGCATTCACGACCTGCGGATGTATACCACGATTTGGAACGATCCCGCATTGCCACCCGCCGACGTGGTGGCCGATGGCTTCGAGGTCGCTGAAATGTGGGGCAAGGTCTATGAACAGTTGCACAAGGCCGATCCCGACGGCATCGATACGCAGATCGCCTTGGCGAAGAAACTGGAAGCCGAAGTCACGCGCGAGGAACGCAAGGGAACCATGCCCATGCAGCCCGCACCCGTGTCGCCCGCCCCTGCGAAATAGGGTTTCTGGTACCACCAAGAGCGGCAATCTTTGACGCAAATTGTTGCTTGCGTTATAGTAAGGTTCACCCCAACGAGGCTCCCTCGTTGTGGTGCTCCTTCCCAAACTATCCTGCCTGAAGAAACTTGCTGCCTGGAGGCGTGAATGTCCGTGCGCTGGGGACTTGCGCTGGTATTACTCGCCTGTCTATCGGGTGTGGTGCGCGCTGAAACGCCTGAATTTGACGCCGTCTCGCTCGAGTTCTTCGAAAAGCACGTGCGGCCGATTCTGGCCAATCGCTGTTATGAATGTCATAGCGAGAAACTTGAAGAGCCCAAGGGCGGACTTAAACTCGATTCGCGCGCGGCGACGCTGGCTGGCGGCGAGACCGGCCCCGGCGTCGTACCAGGCAATCTGAAAGAAAGCCTGGTCATTGACGCGGTGCAGTATGGCGATCTGTTCCAGATGCCGCCGAAGACCAAACTGCCTGCCGAAGAGGTTGCCACGCTGGTGAAATG
>JAEZGD010000550.1 GCA_023417165.1 Planctomycetota bacterium | reverse complement strand
TGCGTGCGCAAAGACTCCAGTTCCGTCTTCAGTTCCTTAACGACGTCGGCATAGGCGGGGTCGTCATAGCGGCTTTGCAGCTCTTGCGGATCTTTCTCCAGGTCGTACAGCTCCCACTCCTTCAAGTCATAGAAGTGAATCAGCTTGTAGCGCTCGGTCCGCACGCCATAGTGCGGATGCACATGATGCGGCTGCGGAAACTCATAGTAGTGATAATAGACGCTCTTGCGCCAATCATCGGGCGTTTTGCCCTTCAGCACCGGCACCAGGCTTTTGCCTTGCATGTCGTCAGGAATCGGCGCGCCGGCGATATCCAGGAACGTCTCGGCGAAGTCAAGGTTCATCACCATGTCGGTGTTGACGGTGCCTGGCTTGATGTGATCGGGCCAGCGCACCAAGAGCGGTGTGCGGAACGACTCTTCATACATCCACCGCTTGTCGTACCAACCATGCTCGCCGAGGTACCAACCTTGGTCCGAGGTGTAAATCACCAGCGTATTCTTTGCCAGGCCCGATTCGTCGAGGTAATCGAGGACGCGACCGACGTTCTCATCGACCGAGTCGATGCAACGCAGATAGTCCTTCGCATAGCGCTGATACTTCCAGCGAATCAGGTCTTTGCCCGTCAGCTTCGCCTCGGCGAAGGCCTTGTTCTCTTCGCCATAGGCTTTGTCGAACAGCGCTTGCTGAGCGGGCGTTAGGCCGCCTTGCTTGGCGATCTTCAAGTCGTGATCGTTGAGGTCGCGCGCGATCGACATCTGTTGGTCTTTGGCGGCAAAGCCACGACCGCTGTAGTCGTCGAACAGCGTCGCCGGTTCGGGAATAGTGACGTCTTTGTACTTGTCGATGTATTTGGGGCTCGGTTGCCAGTTGCGATGCGGCGCCTTGTGCTGATACATCAAGAAGAAGGGCTTCTCGGGATCGCGCTGTTCCTTCAGATAGGTCAGCGCCAGATCGGTGATGACGTCGGTGGTGTAGCCTTGGTGACGCGTGACGCCCGCAGCCGAGCGCATCGGCGGGTCGTAATACGGTCCTTGTCCTTGCAGGACTTCCCAGTGATCGAAGCCGGTCGGATTGCTGCCGAGATGCCACTTGCCGATGACGGCCGTTTGATAGCCCGCCTTTTGCAGCAGCTTCGCCACCGTTTGTTGCGAGCCGTCGAACGCCCCTTCATTGCGAGGATAACCGTTGAGGTGGTTGTACTTGCCGGTCAAAATCACCGCCCTGGCGGGACCGCAAATGCTGTTGGTGACAAAGCAGCGGTCCAGCCGCATGCCCTGCTTCGCCAGGCGATCGATATTGGGCGTTTCGTTGATCTTGTGTCCATAGGCGCTCACCGCTTGATAGGCGTGATCGTCCGACATGATGAACAAGATGTTGGGACGCTTATCGGCCGCCAACAGCGGAGCAGCAATCAGTGCGGCGCACCAGGCAATTAGGCAAAGGCAACGGTTCATGAGTGAGACTCGCGGGCCAGGAGTTCATCGAGCCAGCTCGCAGGCTGGCGGCAATCAGAGTTCACGGCGACGGACACGAAAATTCTAACACGCGTGCGCGCTTGGCTGCGCCACTTATTTCTCGGCCGGTGGGCAAGTTTTACTGGGCGGACAGACCAGATACTCAGTGACCACGGCCAGCACCGCGCCGATCACCGGTGCGGCGAAATAAATCCAGAGCATCTTGGTATCACCAGCGACCAATGCCGGGCCCAGCGAGCGCGCGGGATTCATCGATGCGCCCGAGATCGGTCCGCCGAACAAGGCGTCGAGCGCCACAACGCCACCCACCGCTGCGCCCGCCATGATGCCTTTCTCGTTCGCGCCGGTCGAGACGCGCAAGATCACGAACATCAGCAGCCACGTCAGCAGGATCACCAGCACAAACGATTGCTCGACGGTGCCCGAGGGATTGGTCTGTCCCAGGCCGGTCGCACTCGGAAACAGCCAACGCAGCATCATGGCGGCGGCGATCGCTCCGATGCACTGCGCGATCAAGTAAGGAATGACTTGCAGCCACGAGAAGCGCTTGGCGGCGGCAAAGCCAATCGTCACTGCGGGATTCAAATGCGCGCCCGAGATATCGCCCAGGCCATAAGCCAGCGCCATCACCACCAGACCAAAGACCAGCGAGATGCCGACGTGCGTCACCGCGCCGGTCTGCTGCTCAACAATAATGGCGGCGCAACCAGCTAGAACCAAGGCAAACGTTCCGAAAATTTCGGCGAAGAGTTTGTTCACGGGCGTAAGGCAGGTTAGAGAATGAGACTCTCAAAGGGACATTAGAATAAGCGAAGGTTGGCCGAAAGTCTCGCCCCCGCCGCTTGGTTT
Source organism: Planctomycetota bacterium (assembly GCA_023417165.1). Classification (GTDB taxonomy): domain Bacteria; phylum Planctomycetota; class Planctomycetia; order Pirellulales; family Pirellulaceae; genus JAEZGD01. The sequence continues at coordinate 276 of JAEZGD010000550.1, read as the reverse complement.
CGCCGGAGGCACGATCGAAGTGGCAATTTGCCGCGGCAGCGAGGAGAATCAGCCTATGCCCACATCTACCCCTGATATCGAGGCCCCCTCGTCTGCGCGCCGTCGGGGATGGCTCTTGCTGATTGGCGTTGTGCTGTTGAGCTTACTGCTATTGATGATTGGCGGCATCGCGCTGGCGTGGCCGTGGATCGAAGACGCCCGGCTGCGCGCGCATCTTCGTGAGTTGCGGGCAGAGATTAACTACGAGCAAATTGAAGAGCCGACTGCACATGGCGG
>JAEZGD010000325.1 GCA_023417165.1 Planctomycetota bacterium | reverse complement strand
GTATTCGGTGCTCCACCGTAACGCGGAAACGTCGTGCCTGACTGCGGCGCGGGACCATCGCCATACACGCTGTCGCTGCCGCCCCAGTTCTGATACAGCATGTAGACATTCTTCTGCTCGATGAACGGCAGCACCAGGACGGGCCAGGTTCCCCAGCAGCAACCATACGGGCCTTGGCCAGCGGGCAGGGTTTGATTGGTGTCGTGGGCGTTGTGCATGCCCAGCCCAATCTGTTTCAGGTTGTTGCCACATTGCATGCGTCGAGCGGCTTCGCGCGCAGCTTGGACGGCGGGCAACAGCAGCGCCACCAAGACGCCAATGATGGCGATGACCACTAACAATTCGACCAGGGTGAAACCAGTTCTGACTTTCACAGACATGGCAGGCTCCAATAACCGATGAGGCCACGATGTTGCATGGGCGTACGCGCCCATGCCCCGCCTGTTTCCAGGGGGGGATAGGGATAAGGAAACGCTCGGAGAGGAATCAGGCAGAGAGGATAAGAAACGCCTGCTGCGCGGAGAGAAGATGACGCCGCAGGCGGGGTTACGCCTTTATAGGAACACTAAGGGATATCGATGTTAAAGGTGGTGTCCTTACCGCCAGCTTCGTAGGTCAAGGTTGATTTGGTGTTGTATTCGGCAGGAATCAGCTCTTTATTGGTCTTCTCGACCGCTGCGGATTCGCCTGGCATGGCGGGAGTCGCCTGCGACGACGACGTGGACGAGATGCGCACGGTGTACTTGCCGGGCATCAACCCTTGCGGCCCAGGGATGTTATACGAGCCGTCGACAATGGAAGCGCCGCTGCGACTATCCGGAGAGTCGAACTCGATCGTTCCTGATTTGAGCGGTTCGTTCTTGACCGTCACTTTGCCCGAGACGGGTAAACGACCACCCGTCGCGGACCCGTTACAGCCCAAGATCAAGATCGACAGACCACAAACAGCAAAGACACAGAACCGCGTCATAGAAGAAAGCCACTTGAAGAAGACAGATGATAAAAAACCCTAGCCACGCAGGGTAAAAGGACCGCCTCTTCTTTGTCGCCGTCGCCTATCATCAGGCTTTCGCGATGGGATGTCAAGCGAATTTGATGCGTTTTTTGCGTTGGGCAATGTCGTTGTTTGCAAGCCGCGGACTTGCCGCAGACAAAGCCTTGTGGCTTGGTTTCTGGCGGTTCGCTGGCTGCTGGCGATATCCACGGTGGGCATTTCTGCTACCTTGTCAGTTTGGCGCTTCTATTTCGACCCCCGTCCCCGCGTTCCTGCTCCATGCTAGTTGATCATTTTCGTTCCGGCCGCCGTGGGCTGTCGTTTGAATTATTTCCTCCGAAGACGCCGGCCGGTGAAGCGGCCATGTATGCGACGGTCGAAGAGTTGACCGCGTTTCGCCCTGACTTTTTCACCTGCACGTATGGCGCAGGTGGATCGACACGCGATAAAACGCTGGAAATCGTCACGCAGATCAAGCGACGATTTGGCTTACCGGTCGCTTCACACCTGACCTGCGTGGGCTCGACCGTCGATCAACTGCGCACGTACTTGCGCGAAGCGACCGACCAAGGCGTCGATTACATCGTCGCGCTGCGCGGGGATCTGCCCAAGGGCGAAACCGCCTTTAAGCCAGTCGACGGCGGATTGTCGTACGCCAACGAACTCGTGGAGCTGATCCAGCGCGAGTTCCGCACCTTCGGCATCGCGGTGGCTGGCTATCCGGAAGTGCATCAAGAAGCACCGAGCGCCGAAGCCGACCTGGCGAATCTCAAACGCAAGGTCGACGCCGGAGCCGACGTGATCGTCACGCAGCTCTTTTATCAGAACGCCGACTACTTCCGCTTTGTCGATCGCGCTCGCGAAGCAGGGATTCGCATTCCCATCGTGCCTGGCATCTTGCCGGTCACGAACCTGGCGCAAATCCAACGCATTACTTCGCTGTGCAAGGCCTGCTTGCCGGATGCGTTGGTGTCGGAGCTGGGTAAGCGCGAAGACGCCGATTGGCAGTTTCAAGCCGGTGTCGACTTCGCCACGCGGCAAGTCGCCGAACTGCTCGAGCGCGGCGCGCCTGGCGTGCACTTCTATGTGCTGAACAAGTCAGCCGCCACCGCCAAAGTGCTCGCAGGCGTCGGCTGGAAATAGGAGCGCGGGCGCGAGCGCCCGCTTCTTCTTCAGCTCCCTTACTAAACAACCTCGTCGTACCGAAGGCAGGCGGGCGGGACGCCCGCGCTCCAGACTCGCCCGGTTGCCCCCTGCCAGCCTTTGGCAAATAATGCCTGTTTGCGTCGAACTGCTGGTTGCCAGCAGGGGATGCTCGTTCTGTACTCTGGCCGCTTGGTATTGGAATTTCAGCATGTCCATCACTGCCTTCATGGATCATCATTTTCGCCACTTCAACGCCCGCGAGACGTTGGCGGCGGCGCGCAGCTATAAGGAGTTTGTCGGCAGCGGCAACAAAATGCTGCTGTCGATGGCCGGGGCGATGAGCACCGCCGAGATTGGTGTGTCGCTGGCCAAGATGATCCGCGAAGACAAGGTG
>JAEZGD010000203.1 GCA_023417165.1 Planctomycetota bacterium | reverse complement strand
CTAGTGATGTTTGTGGTGGGGCTACTGTACGTGGTGGTGAGCGTCTGCCGGCTGTCGGCGCTGAGCGCTGCCGCCGCGGGCGTGGCAGGTAATATCGCCTTGTGGGCGTTGATGGCCGACCGTGGCTGGCACTTTGCTGCGCATCCGCAGTTCTGGCTGATCCCGCCGGCGCTCTCGGTGCTGGCCGGAGCGCAGCTGAATCGACATCGCCTGAGTGCGGAGCAACTGACCGCAATTCGCTATGTCTGTATCTTGGTGGTTTATCTCAGCTCGACCAGCGAGATCTTCATTACTGGCGTGACTTCGATCTGGCCGCCGCTGATCTTGGCCGCGCTGGCGGTCTGCGGTGTATTGGCAGGCATGGCGCTGCAAATTCGGGCGTTTTTGTACCTGGGGACCAGCTTTGTGTTCTTGTCGATGGTCACCATGGTCTGGCATGCCTCCAAGACGTTCGGCCAGGTGTGGCCGTGGTGGGCGTTTGGCATTTGCGTCGGATTGGCCATGCTGGTGTTCTTCGGTCTGTTTGAGAAAAAGCGAGCCGAAATCACCATCTTGGTAGAAAAACTCCGGCAGTGGCAACACTGACGCTGACTTGCCTGGCGCGCTACGATGGCGCTATGATGATTCAACAGTCGATTCGTTTCTTGGTTCCAGTTTCGCGGAGCCCGTGCCGTGACTGTCTCTTCTCCTGGCGCCAAGTTGCGCCGCGTCGTCGCTGAAAATACGATCCAGGTTCCCGGAGTTCCCAACGCTTTGGTAGGTCGTTTGGCCGAGCGCATGGGCTTTGAGGCGATGTATCTCTCGGGAGCTGCCTTGTCGGCCGGTGTGCTGGCCTTGCCCGATGTCGGTCTGTTTACGCTCACGGAACTGGTGCAGCAAACCACCTATCTGACGCGGGCGTCGTCGCTGCCCTTGATTGTCGATGCCGACACTGGCTTTGGCGAAGCGGTAAATGTCGAGCGCACGATTTTTGAGCTCGAACATGCCGGCGCGGCCGCGATTCAGCTCGAAGATCAGCAGTTGCCCAAGAAGTGCGGCCATCTTTCCGGCAAGACCATCGTCGAAGCGGAAGTTATGTGCGCGAAGCTGCGCGCGGCAAGCGCCTCACGCCAGGATTCAAGTTTGGTGATCATCGCCCGAACCGATGCGCGCGGCGTCACCAATCTGGACGACGCCATCGAGCGCGCTCAACGCTATCTTGACGCTGGTGCGGATTGGATCTTTCCTGAAGCGCTACGCTCGGTTGACGAATTCAAGCGATTTGCGGATGCGATTGATGCGCCGCTAGTGGCCAACATGACCGAGTTCGGTCAAAGCCCGCTATTGCATGTCAGGGAACTGGCCGACATGGGCTATGCCGCGGTGCTCTATCCCGTGACCATGTTGCGCGTCGCTTTGAAGGCGATTGAAGCGGGACTCGCGATGATTCAGAACGACGGTTGGCAGCAAGAGTTGCTCGACATCATGCAAACCCGCGACGAATTATATGACCTGCTGGGATACGAAGACTTCGATCAGCGCGACCAGGCGTATTTCACTAGCAACGGCGACACCGATTTGGAATGAGGGCCGATATGCAACTCGATGCGACTCAAGAGACGTATAGTCCCGGTCTGGAAGGCGTGGTGGCTGGCGAAACGGCTGTCAGCACGCTGCAAAACGGCCTCAGCTATCGTGGCTATCCCGTCGAGGAACTGGCCACTCAGGCGTCGTACGAAGAGGTCGCCTATCTGTTGCTCTATGGGGAACTGCCGAACGCTTCGCAACTCGAAGCCTTTCAAGCACGACTCGGCGCGCATGCAAGCGTGCCGAAAGAAATCCTGACGGTGTTAGGCAAGTTGCCGCCAACGGCGTCAATGATGGACGTGATGCGCAGCGGTTGTAGTCTGCTGGCGCATTGGGATCCAGAAGTATCGGATAACTCGCACGAGGCGAATGTGCGCAAAGCAGAACGCCTGGTCGGCCAGTTGCCGGTGATCTTGGCGGCGCGCCATCGGCTGCGCCGCGGCTTTGCGCCGGTGCCTGCTGATCCCGCGCGCGGCTTCGCAGCCAACTTGCTGTGGATGTTGCACGGCGTAACGCCTTCGAGCAAGCATGAACAATCGCTGGATGTGTCGCTGATTCTGTATGCGGAGCACGAATTTAACGCCAGCGCGTTTGCGGCACGCGTCATTTGCTCGACGCTCTCGGATTTGCATTCGGCAATCACGGGCGCGATCGGCGCTTTGAAAGGCCCGCTGCATGGCGGCGCTAACGAGCGTGTAATGGACGTACTACAAGAAGTGGGCTCACCACAGAATGCGGCCGACTGGATTCAGAATGCCTTGTCGCAGAAGCGGCGGATCATGGGGTTTGGTCATCGCGTCTATCGTACCGGCGATCCCCGCGCAACGCTGCTCAAGCCTTGGTGCACGCAACTGGCCGAGGAAACCAACAACTTAAACGTCGAGCAAACTGCCGACATTATCGAACAGCAAGTGTGGCAGGCGAAGAAGCTGCCGCCGAATGTCGATTGGCCGTGCGGGCGTCTTTATCACTATTTGGGATTGCCGATCGACTTGTACACGCCGCTGTTTGTCGTCGCCAGGACGGCGGGATGGTGTGCCCATGTGATCGAGCAACTCGACAACAATCGCTTGATGCGGCCGCGATCGATCTATGTGGGACAGCCTTTGCGAAAATGGCAGCCGCTGGAAGCGCGCGCCTGATGGAGAGGCTTAGGCGTTCTGCGGGCCGATGGGCAGCGTTTGGCCTAGCCCGCGCTCTTTGGCCAACTCTACCGCTTTCACGCCGAGCGCGACGTCTTCGATGCCGAGTCCCACCGACTTAAAGACAATGATGTCGTCCGGCGAGCGGCGGCCTGTTTGTTTGCCGGCGACTACAGCGCTTAGTTCGACCGCATTCTCCCAGCGAAAGACGCCTTGGGCGAGCGGTTGAATCAAGTCGCCTGCTTCTGCCTTGCAGGCGGCGATGCTGTCGCAGACGACAACGCGCGCGGCGCGGACCGCCTCGGCATCGATCTCGGCTTTGTGCAGCCAATTTGAGCCGACCGCGCACACCAGAGTGCCGGGCGTTAGCCATTTGCCTTCGAATACCGGATCTTTGCTTGTAGTCGCAGTCACGACCAGCGGCTGGTATTCAACCGCCCGGCGTGGATGGCCAATTGGCTCAACATCCAATTGATGACGCTGGCTTATGCGCTCGGCAAAAGCACGGCACTTGTCGGCGTCGCGACTGTAGACCAAGGCCTTCTTGATCGGCAGCGCCGCGACAATGGCTGCGAATTGGCTTTCGGCTTGCAAACCGGTGCCGATGAGGCCGAACGATTCGGTTTGGGGGGCGGCCAGCAGTTGCGCCGCGAGTCCGGTCACCGCTCCGGTACGCAATTGGCCCAGGCGATCTGCTTCGATCAGGGCGAACAGATCGCCAGTTTGGCCGTCATGCAGCCCGACCAAAAACTGCGCGCCCTGCTTGGT
>JAEZGD010000180.1 GCA_023417165.1 Planctomycetota bacterium | reverse complement strand
CCACCGAGCAAGGTGCCGACCGGCACCTTCAAGGTTTCCAGAATCATCAACCCGCCAATGATGTAGATGGCGGTGGTAGTGGCGTTTTCAAAGACGCTCACCAGGGTTTGCGCGCGATTGCGGCGTTCCTCTTCGGTGCCGCGCTCGGTGTTCGACCACAGCGTAATCAGGCGGCGACCGATGAGCCGCAGCTGGTAGTAGACGACGAATAATACCAGCAGAATCGTCGCCACGCGCGGCAGCGCCACCATCGCATAGTCCGACAATGTCACCAGCCATTGGTTGCGGCGTGCGGTCTCGGCGGCCGCTTCTTTTTCTTTGACTTCTTGCGCTGCGGCCAATTGCTCTTGCTGAAGGCCGAGCAGTTGCGCTTGCAGTTCCTGGATGCGCTCGCTGTGGTCGTTGATCTGTTGGCTGACGGCCTGGAGTTGTTCTTGGGCCGCTTCACGCTGTTTAGGAAGTTCGCCGAGTGCTGCGTACTCCTTGCCGGCCGACAACTCGCGGAACAATTCTTCTTCGAGCTTGAGCAGCGTTTGCGAGAGGTTGTCGTGTCGCTTGTGACTGTTCGCCAGGCGTTTGCGTTCGAGCTCGATATTCTCAAGTAGCGTCTTCTTGCGCTCTTCCAGCGCCTGGGCTGTTTGTCGCGCTTCGACCGCTTCAGCGGCGGTTTGCGTGGCGAGCGATTCGGCCTCGGCGACGCGCGGGCTGAGCGGTTCGCTCTTTTTGGGGGCATCACCATTGGAAGTCGCAGGCGCCGCCACGCCTGGCAGTAGCGACGTGGCCGGCGCGGGCTTTTCTTCCGTTGCTGCTGGCTTGGGCGCTGGCTCTGAAGCGGGCGATAGTCCGCTCATCTTGTCGAGCGCGAGTTGATCTTGCGAGATCTTCTTTTCGAGCTGCGTGATCAGTGCTTGCACCGCCTTGCGCTCAGCAATGCTTAGATCGACCCGCTCCTTGGCCAATTCAAAGCGGCTTGCCAAGGCTTCGAGTGCTTCCTGGCCGGCTGCCAGTTCTGCGGCGTCGTTTTTCTTCTTCAGCGACTCGATTTCAGCCTGCTTGGCTTCCAGCGACGTCTTCAGTTCGTTGAACTCTTTGACGGCGGCGTTGTATTCCGCTTCGCGCGTTTCGAAATCCACTCGCAACTTGCCCAGTTGCTTTTGGTCGGCGGCGATGTCGGTTTCCAGGCTCGCCACACGCTCGATATCGAGCGGCGGCGGAGGCATCGGCACGTGATCTTCGCTGGCCGACTGCGCGGCGAGCGGCGCGCACCAGAGCAGCCAGACGACCACGAGCAGTCGCAGCCAACTCGCAGAGAATTGCGGTAACGTGGATTGGCGCATGGGCGACTCCCTCCCAGAACAGAACGCGTGTTCCCTCCCTAAGTGCAGCTTGCGCGCCATTTGCGACGACAGCGCGGTAGCAAACCCTCATTCTACCGCGGAATCACTTGATTGCGCTTCCGAGTCAGCGTTTGCTCGTACAGTTGCACATACTGCTTGGCACTGTGCGACCAAGACCAGTCCTGCTCCATGGCAGTGTTCACCAATTGAATCCACGTCGCCCGCTCGTGGCGATAGGTATCGCACGCACGGCGCAGCTTCGATTCCAGCTCTTGGCTCGAATAATGATAGAAAGCGAAGCCATTGGCTTGGCGGGCCGCCACTCGGTCGGGCGAGGCGTCGACGATCGTGTCGGCGAGACCGCCAGTGGCGTGCACGACCGGGATCGTGCCGTACTTCAAGCTGTAAAGCTGGTTCAAGCCGCACGGCTCATAACGGCTCGGCATCAGGAAGATATCGCTGCCCGCTTCAATGCGGTGCGCGAGTTCATCCGAAAAGCCCAGGCGTACCGCCACGCGATGCGGAAACTCGCCAGCCAACCGGCTGAGCAAGTCATGATAGATCGGCTCGCCGTTGCCGAGGATCGCCCATTGCACGTCTTCGGTCGAGGCCCATTTCTGAATCACTTCGGCGACCAGATCCCAGCCTTTTTGATCGGCCAGGCGACCGATCAGGCCCACCACAGGCGTGTTCGGCGATTCGGGCAGACCCAGTTGGTTTTGCAGCGAGGCTTTGCACGCAGGCTTGTTTTGCTGCCAAGTGCGTTCGTCGTAGTTGGCGGCCAGGTAAGTGTCTTTGGCGGGATTCCAGACTTCGTAATCGACGCCATTGATGATGCCAGATAGGTCCTGCGAGCGCTGTTGCAAGACGCCTTCGAGGCCGCATCCCAGTGGGTGCTCTTGAATCTCTTGCGCATAGCGCGGGCTGACGGTGTTGATGGCATCGGCGAACACCAAGCCTGTCTTCAGCAGGTTCAATCCGCCATAGAACTCAAGCTGGTGATAGTTGAAGTAGCGCCAGTCGAGCCCCGTCAGCAGCATATCCCAGTGCCAGAACTGCCCCTGATAGGCCATGTTGTGAATCGTGAGCAGCGAAGTGATGTGCTCATAGCCTTTGGCCTCGCCGTACTCGATGTTGAGATACGCCGGGACCAGGCCGGTCTGCCAATCGTTGCAGTGGACGATGTCGGTTTTCAGATCGAGCAGCCGAATCGCTTCCAGCACCGCGCGCGAGAAGAAGACAAAGCGTTCGCAGTTGTCTTTATAGTCCTCACCCTTTTCGCGGTAGAGCTCGGGCCGATCATAGTAGCCATCTTGCTCGACGAGGTACACGGGCGTTTTGCCGTCGGGCAAACGCGTGACCAAGAAACGCCCGCGCACGATCTTGCTGCCAATCGGAATGTCGAACCAGACATCGGTAGGTTCGATCGTCAGGCCACTATGACGCGTTTGCCGGAACGCAGGCAGGATGACCGAGCACTGGTGACCAAGCGCGGTGAGCTGCATCGGCAAGGCGCCGCAGACGTCGGCCAGACCGCCGGTCTTGGCGAGGGGGGTGACTTCGCTGGTGGCAAGCAGGATGTTCACGGTGCGGACTTTCGCGGGCGGGGATCAATCAAGGTATTGCAAGCAATCGCGTGGTCGGTGCCAAGCCCCGGCGTCAAACTCCGCGTAATACGCGCAATCTCCACCCGACGCGTCGGACTTTTCGACCTCACAACTCTAAGCCATGCCTGAGAGCGTGCCCAGGCAAATCGGCAAGTCGTGGCGGGAATTGCCAGCCGCACTGTAGGAGGGGCGCGCGGCGTCGAAACGTGTTATCATCTATAGGGTTACAAAAAATCGCGATCCTCGCAATGCCCGCCGCCGCGTCGCCATGGCGAGTGGCAGGTGAACTTTCTGGACCGGTCCCGGCACGAAGACCATGGCGATTCCAGTCGCAAGCCTGTGGCAGTCTGGCTGCATCGGTCGTCGACGGCACTTTAGAATAGGTGCCAGTCCCGGCCTTGTCGTCAGACCGCCAGCCAAGGAAATCTCGCGTGTCATCGACCAACGGTTCAACTCCCCCCTTGGATGTCGAGCAGACTATCCAACAGTACTTTCCGCGCATTCATCGCGCGGCGTTGGTGCTGTCGGGCAATCCGTGGGATGCCGATGATCTGGCGCAAGAGACCTTCCTGGTCATGGCGCGGCAGATTCAGCAGTTCGAAGGGCGGAGCAGTTTGTACACGTGGCTGTACGGCATTTTGCTCAACCTCGATCGGCGCGAGCGGCGGCGCTATGGCCTGCGGCGTCGTAAGCTGCAAGTGCTGTGGGATAACGAACCCACGCAGCCGCGCACGACCCCTGCGGCCGAAACCGCGGTGGAAGTCACCGAATGGAAGAACAGCCTGTGGGCGCGCGTCGCCAAGCTGCCCGACGGACAACGTCAGGCGCTGGTGCTGCGATTTAGCGAACAACTGCGATATGACGAAATTGCGGAGGCTCTTGATTGCCCGTTAGGCACCGTCAAGTCGCGCATCTTTCATGGCTTGCTGGCGCTGCGGCAAGTCATGGAAGCTGAAGGCGAAGACGCCCGGCAGTTGCCCGAGCATCCGTATGAGGACATCAGTCGTGCGATTTGATCCGAAACTTGTGCCGCCCGCCGAAGCTCCGCTTGATGCGCATGGCGAGATTGACTTGCCAGACGATCTGCTGGAGTTGGCCTCGCAACTGCGCGATGACGCGACCTATTTGGCCGCGGCGTTTCCTGCCGCTGCGCCAGCCAAGCTCGCAGAGCCAGTGACGCGTCGCCATGGCTGGACGCGTTGGACGGGCATCGGCGCGGCCGTCGCTGCGGCGCTGGTGCTGATGCTTTCGCTCGCCTATCGACCTGCGGGCCGCCCAGTCGAAACCGCTTCTCCGGCCACAGCGCCGCCTACGAATGTTCATCGCGTGGCCGTCGCGGAAGCGCACGCCCCAGCGCCGCGCGAGCCAGTACCCGCCACCACCGGCCCGCGCATTCAGCGCTTGCCTTGGGCGCCCATTCCGGCGC
>JAEZGD010000162.1 GCA_023417165.1 Planctomycetota bacterium | reverse complement strand
GAAGTGAAAGTGCCGCGGCCCATCGCCTGGCGGCAGCGAGACCGCATGCGGATCGTTCGCCGTGAGCGTGCCTTTCTCGGCGTCGAACTTCCAAACAAAGATCTGGTCCAAGCCCAAATCGACGTGCAGCACGAAGCGCCCGCTAGGATCGGCCTGAATCATGTGCGCGTGCGTGCGGTCGTGACCGCTAAACGCGAAGCTACCCGGCGGAGCGTTCTTGGCTTTCGTCGGACCGAGTTTGCCGCTGTCTTGCTTGACGTCCGAGGGATTGCCGAGCTTTCCGTCCGCCAGAATCGGCAGCACCGAAACCGAGCCGCCGAAGTAATTAGCAACCAGCAGGAACTTGCCGGAGGGATGCAGGCTGACGTACGTCGGCCCCGCACCGCCGGAGCGCACCGTATTGAGCAGCGTGAGCTGGCCGTCTTCACGATTGATGGCAAACGCACTGACCGTCCCTTCGCCAGCATCGCCGACGCGATCGGTCTCATTGGCCGAATACAAGCGCGTGCCGGCGGCGTTCACCGCCAGGCAACTGGGGCTGGTGCCAAGGTCGTAGGTTCCGGCGGCGGTCATCTCGCCGGTCGTGCGATTCACCTGAAAGATATGAATGCCGCGACCATTGCCAGGCGGCAAATCGACCTGCGTCGGCAACACGTCCTTCAGCGGCGAGCTGAATGTGCCAATGTAGGCGAACAGCGGTTTGGTTTCGTCAGCGTGAGCGTGAGCGTGCAGCGCGCTGCTCAGCAGCGGCGCAGCACTCGCCAAGGCGAGGGAGGTTTTCAGAAACGAGCGGCGGGAGCGATCAAGTGGCTTCATGGCGGGATTCGTCGGGGGAAAGTCGGCAGCCAATGGCGAGACGATCGTCTCACGCATTGATTACTGTAATCGCAAGCCGCCCCAATCGCCAAATCTGGCCCGTGCTAAGAACGCACGAAAACCAGCCAACTCAGGTAAACCAGATACAGCCCCACGCTGATGCCCCCTTCCAGACGGGACACGCAACGGCCGGTGATAAAAACCGGCACAGCGCCGAGCGCCACTAGTGCCATCACCGGAATGTCGAACCTCAGCAACTGATCAGCCACCGGCAATCCACCCGGCGAAACGATGCAGGTGATGGCTAAGATCACCACGATGTTATAGATGCTGCTGCCAAGCAGGTTACCGACAGCGACTTCACGATCGTTCTTGTACGTGCCAATGATGGTGGTAACCAGTTCTGGCGCTGAAGTACCAATCGCCACAATAGTCAGCCCAATGATCGTTTCGGAAGTTCCCACCGCCTTGGCGATGCTGACGGCGCCATGCACCAGCCAATCTGCACCGAGCACAAGCAGCACCAGGCCGAAACAAAGCAATACCGCATTCCAAATCCCGATACTCCTGGCCGAAGTCGACGGTGGCAGCGTCTCGGGACCATATTCCTCCTGATATTCCAGCTTGGCCAGCAGCGAAGCGCGACGTGTGACAAAGTACAAGCACACGGTATAGGCCGCGCCTACGGCCAGTAGCAAGCAGCCATCTAGCATCGAGAAGACGCCGTCCCATCCCAACGCCAACATCAGGACAGCAGCCAGCACAATGACCGGCAATTCCAGCTTGAAAATCTGCGAGTGCAGCGGCAGGGGCCGCAACAGCGCAGTCAGCCCCAGAATAAACATCATGTTCAGGACGTTGGTGCCGGCAATATTGCCTACGGCCAGGGCGCCGTCGCCCTGGCGACCAGCGGTGATGCCTACCGCCAACTCAGGCGCACTGGTGCCGATCGACACAATCGTGAGCCCAATCACCATCGGCGAGATACGGAGGAGCGTCGCCAGGCGGGACGCTCCACGGACCGTTAATTCCGCGCCTCCGATCAAAAGTGCAAGCCCGGCAACGAACCACAAAAGGCCTTCCATGCTTACTGGTCCTTGCTCAAGGCCATTGCCTTAGCACAGTTGTCGGTCAGATTTTTCGTGGCCACCGGAGGATGGCCAAACATCTGGCAACGGATTTCAGATTTTTTCCGCCTCTTGCTCGTCAGCTGTTCGCTTCGGACGTACGATCTCAACCGAGCACGGTACACGTTGCGCTACGTACAACGAAACCGAACCGATAAAGAACCGTCGAATCGGGCCATGACCTTGCGACCCCAAGACGACGAGATCGGCGTCCCAGTGCTCGGCCTCAGACACGATGACATCCTTAGGAAATCCTTCGACAAGCGCCGTGGTGACGCTTAATTGCGGCGCGTCTTTGGCCAACACCTCCAAGGCTTTTTCCAAGTGTTCGAGCGCCGCCCGGCGTTGGGTACGCACAATTTCATCGAAGGTCGTTGGCGACGCGCTGGGCAACAAAGTAGAAGGAGTTGGCGGATCAGCAGTGAGCAGACGCACCTGGGTATTTTCCGGCCACGGCCGACGTGCGACCTCGGCCACAGCGGCGCAACTGCTGGGAGATCCATCGACAGCAACTAATATCTTCATCGCGGCTTCCTTTCGTCTCCGGTAGCGCAAAACGTTGACACGCTCAAACCAATAATGTACCCGAAATCTGCTGGTTGCGGACCGATCCCGGTCGTTATCACAAGTGCATCAGTCCCCTGGTAATCTGACGCTGCCAGAGCGGTCGTTGGCGAAACCGAATTTAGCCGCAAGAATCGGAGTGTCGCCGTCAGGCCGCACGTCTACGATGATTGAGCGAGCCCTTCGCAGACGGTTCGTAACCTTCCGCAGATCACAAGGATATGCATGTCAACGAACATGATGTCATCCCGCTTTGTAACCGACGAGGCACGTTGGCAAGCGGTCGAAGCACGCGATCCGGCGGATGGCGCATTTGTCTACGCGGTAGCGACCACCGGCATCTTTTGCCGGCCTGTTTGCCCGGCACGCCGGGCGCTGCGGGCGAATGTGCAATTCTTTGCAACCGTCGCAGAGGCCGAGCGCGCAGGCTTTCGCGCGTGCAAGCGCTGTCAGCCCTCCGCAGACAGCCTTGCGCTTCGCCAGGCAGCGCTAGTGACCGCGGCGTGCCGCTCGATCGAAGCCGCCGCTATGCCGCCGACGCTTCACGATCTAGCCCGCGCCGCCGGCCTCAGTCCGTTTCACTTCCATCGCCTCTTCAAAGCCCAAACGGGCGTGACACCCAAGGCTTACGCCACAGCGCATCGCGCTCAGCGTGTGCGTCAGGAACTGACGTCGCGTGAGACGGTAACTGACGCGATCTATCAGGCTGGCTTTAGCGCGAGCAGCCGCTTCTATGCCGCGGCATCCGACACGCTCGGCATGACTCCTCAAACGTATCGCGCCGGCGGCGCAGGTGAAACCATTCGCTTTGCGATTGGCCAATGCTGGCTCGGCGCGATTTTAGTCGCGGCAACAGAGCACGGGCTGTGTGCGATTCTGCTGGGCGACGAGCCCGAAGCGCTCGCACGCGACTTGCAAGATCGTTTTGCCCAGGCGCAATTGGTGGGTGGCGATGCCGACTTCGAGCAGTGGATGGCGCAAGTAATTGGCTTTTTAGAACGACCGGCAGAAGGCCTGCATCTGCCGCTCGATATTCGTGGCACCGCCTTTCAACGCCAAGTGTGGGAAGCCCTGCGTGCGATCCCTGTCGGTGAAACTGTCACGTATACCGAGCTCGCCGAACGCATCGATCGTCCACAAGCGGTGCGAGCCGTCGCCAGTGCGTGTGCAGCGAATGCGTTGGCAGTGGCGATTCCCTGCCATCGCGTGGTGCGGACCGATGGCTCGCTCTCTGGCTATCGCTGGGGCATCGCCCGCAAACGCGACCTACTGGCGCACGAGCGCGGCGCAAAATAGCGTTTCACGCGTTCGTCGCGTCCCGCCCTGATATCCGCGCCATCAAATCGATGACACACAACAAGCCGAATTGTTATCCTCAATCTGCATGAATCGCCATAAGCTACTTCCGCAACACGACTTAGGACTCCACCGCGATCTTTGGGCAGTTTTGGTATGTCAGCTGCAACTTCTCCTGGTAGACCAACAAGGAGATTTTTGCCATGACGATGAAACTGCCAATTGTGTTGCTTATAACGACGATGACGCTGCTGGTGGCCGGAAGCGCGATGGCTGGCTATCCGCGGCGTGATTGGATCAATGACGCGTATCGCTATGATCGGCGTGCCGTCAACGACCAATTCGACCGCCGCGAAGACGCGCTGCGCGACAACTACAAGGCGGCGCGCGATCACGAGCAAGAAGCTTGGAAACACGCGCGCAAACATGTGGCTCCGCAAGATCGCAAGCATCTGGATCGTGAATACCACGATCGTCGCAAGGCGATGGCCCGCGACTTCGATGCGCGTCGCGATGCGTTAGAGCGCTTCGAAGACCGACAGCGCGACGCAATCAAGGACGATTACCGTCGCGCGCGTCGCTACGAAAGCGATCTGCGTCGTCACGAAGCGTATCGTTACGAACCGACATCGCCCTATGCAGACGAATACCGCGGTTCGGTGTACGATGATCGCGCCTATCCATACACGCATGCTCCGCAGTACGAAGGCCGTGTGCAGTCGTACGAATATCCTTCGCCTACCCGCCCGCGCGACTTGGTGCTGGACATTCTGCAGAGCGTCTTGAATTAGATTGCCATGACCACGATCGACGATGTCTGCCAGTTCCTTGAAGCTTTCGCTCCCGCGCGCTTGGCCGAGGACTGGGACAACGTCGGTCTGTTGGTCGGCAGTCGACGCAGCGAAGTGCAGCGCATCATGACTTGCTTGACGCTAACTCCGTCCAGCGTGGCCGAAGCCGTTGAACAAAAAGCGGACTTGATCGTGACGCATCATCCGCTACCGTTTCGGCCGCTCAAACGTTTGACGGACGAAAGTCTGCCAGGGCGGTTATTGCTGGCGCTCGTTGGCGCTGGCATTGCGGTGCATAGTCCGCATACCGCCTTTGATTCGGCCGCAAGCGGAATCAATCAACGGCTGGCCGAAGGGCTAAATCTAGCCGGAATTCAGCCACTTTTGCCTCGCCTCGGCGATATCGACGCACTAGGCAGCGGTCGCTATGGGCGTTGTCCTGCACCGTGCAGTTTGGCCGAAGTCGCCGCGCAGTTGTGTTCGTTTTTGAAGATCGATGGCCTGCACCAGGTTGGCGACGCTTCGCAAACGATTCGTTCAATTGCCGTAGCTTGCGGCAGCGCCGGAACATTCCTGGAACCAGCGCGCCGAGCGGGATGCGATCTGCTAGTCACAGGCGAGACCAACTTTCATACCTGCCTGGAAGCGGAAGCTGAAGGAGTCGCGCTGCTGCTACCAGGGCATTATGCCAGCGAGCGGTTTGGCGTCGAAGCGCTGGCCAATGAATTGGCGGCGCAGTTTCCGAGTGCGACCGTTTGGCCCTCTCAGCTCGAACGTGATCCGTTGTGCTGGATCACCCAAGCGCGCTAACTGGCTTCGCGGCGAAAGGTTTCTTCTGTTGCGCCGGATGGCGTAGCGCTAAGCAGGCCAATATGCAGCGCGTGCCACACCGCTGCGGTCAGCGCATCATGCTGAAGCGAATTACGCACATAGCGAATATGTCGCAGCAATTCGGCAGCGCGCTCGGCGGCCGCTGGTGCGTCGGCAGGTAACGTGTGAGGCCAATGATCGGCCGTTTGCGCACGCAGTTGATAACGCCGCCGCTCGGTCCGGACCAAGACGCGCGCCGAATACTGCTGCAATAGATC
>JAEZGD010000148.1 GCA_023417165.1 Planctomycetota bacterium | reverse complement strand
ATGCTGTACGATTTGGCAGTGCATGCCAACTTGCACAAGATGGTCGGCCAGTTGGCTAACCCGCAGTCCAAAGTCGCCGCGCGCATCGTGGGCTATCTCGAAGACATCGGCCATGGCCCTAAGAACGGTTTGCGCCACATCTATTTTGGCCACACGCATATCGCGATGACGAACTTTCAGTTTGGCGGGCTGACGTTTCATAACGGCGGCGCGCCAATCAAGGGGCTGGAGTTCCAGATCCTCAAGACCGACGTGGGGGAAGGGTGATGCTTGCGGATTGCCGAGTGAACGTCGTTCTGCTTCAATCGGCACTCCACAATCCTCCATCGCTGATTTTCTATGTCCTCTCCCATTCATGACCATAATCGCCGCGCGTGGGACGACATGGTCACCCAAGGGCAGCGCTTCACACGCCCCGCGAAAGATGAGCAGTTTCTCGATCCGCTGCCGCAGGTCGATCCGCTAGGCTGGCTGGGGCCAGATATTCGCGGTAAGCACTGCCTGTGCCTCGCCGCAGGCGGCGGCAAGCACGGTCCGATCTATGCCAGCGCTGGCGCGGTGGTGACGGTGGTGGATATCAGCCCGGCGATGCTGGCTCTCGATCGCGAAGTCGCTGCCGAACGTGGCCTGACGCTAAGAACCATCGAGGCGTCGATGGACGTTATGCCTATGCTCGCTAGCGGCGAGTTCGATCTGGTGATTCATCCGGTGAGCACCTGCTATCTGCCCGATGTGCAGGCGGTCTTTCGCGAGGTAGCGCGCGTACTGCGTGGTGGCGGTGTGTATGTCAGTCAGCATAAAACGCCGACTAGCTTGCAAGCCGACATCAAACCGGCGGCGCGGGGATATGAAGTCGTCGAGCCTTATTATCGTGCGGGGCCGCTACCGCCAGTCATAGGCAGTCGGCATCGCGAAGAAGGGACGCTGGAGTTCTTGCACCGCTGGGAAGAGTTGATCGGCGGCATGTGTCGCGCAGGCTTCGCGATTGAAGACCTGGTTGAGCCAGTGCATGCCGCGGCGGATGCCGAGCGCGGCAGCTTCGAGCATCGCAGCCGCTACATCGCACCCTATGTGCGCATCAAAGCGCGTCGCCAAGGCGAGACGGCCGCTCCGTCGCGCGCGGTGCTGTGGACTCCGTAACCGACTGCAAGGAAACGCCGCCGACAGACAGCGTGATCGCCGCCAAGAGTGTCACCAACGTTTGCACCGTCAGCGCCAAGGTTAAGAAGATCGCGGTCGGCGCATCGTAGAGCAACGAAAAGTTAGCGGCACCCGCGGGAATGATCAGGAGCAGCGCGCCGCGCATCCATAGACGCGGTGTCTCGGCAACGCAGGCGCTAACGGTCAGAGGGACCGACAACGCCAGAGTGAAAATACTGATCACGGCTAAGCCCGGCTCGCGGTCGGGCAACTTTAGCCAAGAACTGATTCCGAGTGCCAGCGCGCAAGCCGTAATCACTTGCAACATGCCGGCGAGCGAGCATTGGCGCGGTCCGAGCGGAGGTCGCTCATTAGCAGTGCTCGCTCTCGCATGCCAGCGCAGCCCCGTGGCCAGCAATCCTTGCCAGGCGATAGCCACCACGATGGCAAAGAGCAATAGCATGCCCGCCCAGGCGCGCCAGGAAGGGCCGCTCGCTTGCGCTAACGGCCAGGCGGCCAGCGCGGCGAACGCCCATGCGATGGCAACTCGTACCATCCACGAACGCCGCGCCAGCGCCGCCCAGCTTGTAATCAAACCTAGCTCGCCCAAGGCCAATCCGAGTACGACCGCCGCTGTCGGATGCGGAAAGTGCTGACAATCGCGCAGAGCAACAGCATTTGCCAGCCCTAGCAATATTCCCAGCAAAACCAACAACAATCGCAAAGCAGCCATTTCCCTAGCATGATTGCCAGCTTTTCCGCGCCAAGCGCGCCGAAACGGCGCACTTCGGTCCGCTGGGTGCGATTGCACCAATGGTAGCGATCGTTAAGAATGAAGCCCTCTGACCGGCGACGCCAGCGCGGTGGCGGTGTGCGGCCAGTCCCCTTAAACAATGTGTCTTCTTGCCAGGCGAGAGGACGGCCTCTTTACTTCGTCGTGGGTATTTTGCGTGTCGTACGCCTTGCAGGAAATCGTCTGTTGCATGGGACAGCCGGTCGCTGGCAACCCTACGCAATTCATGATGGAGCGTGCCTTTGCCGCGGCGGGCCTGGATTGGCGTTACCTGACGCTGGAAGTCGCCCCCGAGCAACTGCCCGATGCGGTGCGAGGCTTGCGCGCGATGGGTTTTCGCGGCGGCAACTTCACGATCCCGCATAAGGTGGCGGTGATTCCGCTCTTAGACGAATTGAGCCAGGCGGCTAGCTTGATGGGTGCTGTCAACTGTGTCGTGCGCGAAGAGAACAAGCTAATCGGCGAGAACACCGACGGCAAAGGCTTCGTGCAAAGCTTGCGCGAGATTACCGATCCCACTGGCAAACGCGTGGTGATCCTTGGCGCTGGCGGAGCCGCGCGCGCGATCGCTGTTGAACTGGCGCTAAGCGGCGCTACGCACTTCACGATCGTCAATCGCGGCCCCGAGCGCGGGCAAGAATTGGTCACGCTGCTCAACGAACGCGTGCAGGTGCCTGCTGAGCTGGTCGAGTGGAAAGGCAACTACGAGATTTCTGCTGATGCGGATGTGCTAGTGAACGCCACCAGCATTGGCCTCGGCGATTTGAGCGCACGTGTTCCCGTCGATCCCAAGTCTTTTCGCGCAGGGTTGGTAGTAGCCGACGTGATCTTCAATCCGGCACAAACGCGATTCCTGCGCGAAGCGGCTGAGCATGGCGCGACCACACTCGATGGCCTGGGGATGCTTGTCAATCAGGCGGTGATCGGATTTAAGATCTGGACCGGTGTCGAGCCCGATGCCAATGTCATGCGCGAAGCGCTGGAAGAATTTCTTAGCGTATAAGCCAGGCTGCCTTGCCGGTCTTAGGCTGGCTCTTCAATGACCTCGCACTCGGGCAAGCTCTCGAGAAACGTGCGCCCATACGGCTTGGTCTTCATGCGTGGGTCCAGGATCACCACCATGCCATGGTCGCGTTGCGTGCGAATCAGGCGGCCAAAACCTTGCCGCAGCTTGATGGCGGCTTCCGGCAGTTGATAGTCGCGGAACGGGTTGCCGCCGGCGTCGCGAATCGCCTCCAAGCGCGCTTCGAGCAGCGGTTGATCAGGGACCGCAAACGGCAGCTTGGGGATAATGACGTTTTGCAACGCCTGGCCCGGGACGTCGACGCCTTGCCAAAAGCTGTCGGTACCGAGCAATACACCACGCGGATTCTCCTTGAATTTCTCCAGCAATAAATGCCGCGGAGTGCCGTCCGCCTGGCTGTAGAGCGCATATTTGTGTTTCGTCAGCCAAGGCGTCAGTTCGCTGGCCACGCGGCGCAAAAAATCATAGCTGGTAAACAACACAAAGGCATGGCCATCGGTGCGCTCCAGGTATTTTTGAATAAGCGGCGTGCAGCGACTTTCGAACTCACGCTTCTGGGCGCTAGGATCGGGCAGCCCGCGCACCAGTACGAGCTTCGCCTGGTTGCGATAGTTGAAGGGACTGCCGACGCGTAGCGAGTTGGAAGCTGTTAGTCCCACGCGCGAACGCAAGAAGGTAAACGAGTCGTCCTGTCCCACGGCTAACGTCGCGCTGGTAAGAATCACGCTGCGCGTTTTTTGAAACAGCTCCGCGCGAAGTACAGGTCCCACGTCAATGGGCGCGGCCGACAACGTCACGCGATGCCGTCCATAGCGGGTCATGCTCGATTCGACCCAATACACGCTGTCCGCCACCGCCTGTGTCAGCCACTGCTCGATTTCTCCGCTCAGAATCGCCAGGCGATCGTGCACGGACATCAGGTCTTGCTTGTCGGAATCGTCGGCTTGCTGGTTGGCGAGTTTGCGCACCAGCCGGGCGGTCTTCGTCAGTTCTGGGCTCAGACGATTGGGGATGATGCCGGCGTCGTGGATGCGGCCGTTCTTGATATTGTGCTGCTGGGTATAGACCACGATATCGCGAAAGAACTCGTCCGCGCGGTGTAATGCATCGAGCACCGCTTGCTGGCCTTCAATGCTGCGGTGATGGACGAGTAATCCTTTGTTCGTACGGTCGTTATAGAGCTTGTGCAGCACGTACTGGACTTGGCCGCTGGTGATGCCGAGCCCCAAGTGATCGCCTGCAACAGCCTCCAGGGTATGCGCTTCGTCGAAAATCACTGCATCGTAGTCGGGCAGGATGCTCACGCCATTGCGACGCAGCGCCAGATCGCTGAAGAACAGCGCGTGGTTCACAATCAAGATCTGCGCGTTCTGCACGCGGCGGCGATCTTTGAAGTAAAAGCACTTGGCGTTGGTGGGGCAGTTGCGACCCAGGCAGTTGCCGCTGTCGCTGGCGACCTCATCCCAGACACTGCCTAGCGGCGTGTGATCGAGATCCGACAGCGAGCCGCCGTGCGTTGTCTTTGCCCAGTCTTGCAGCGATTTGAGTTCGGAGAATTCCTCGGGCGATTGTAAGGTCTGGCGCGAACGCTTTAGCAGGCTTTCCAGCCGTCGCAGGCTGAGATAGTTGCGGCGTCCTTTGACCAGCACCGCCGAAAACTCGCGCGGCAGCACCGCATTGAGCAACGGCAGATCCTTGTAGATCAATTGCTCTTGCAGGGCGATGGTGTGGGTCGAGACTACGAGCCGATTGATCGGCGCTTCGCCTTCGTCTTCGGGGCGCGTGGCGGCCAGAATCGCCGGCACCAAGTAGCCAAAGCTTTTGCCGACGCCGGTGCCTGCCTCCACGACCAGGTGGCGACCGTCTTCGAGCGCCGTGGCGACCGCGTCGGCCATTTCTAACTGCTGCTGGCGATGTTCGTAGTGCGGCAGCCGCGCGGCAATTCGCCCGTCCGGGCCCAGAATATCGGCAGAAGTCAGCATGGTTCTGTCATACCATGTCCGGTCCCGCACCGGCAGGGTGCTGATCGCGCTACCATCCACCTGAGCGGGATGGTATCGTTGTCGAATTCCCATCACTCCGCGAACAGGGACCGTTGATACGATGTCGATCGAAATCGCTTGTCCAGGCTGTAAAAGCACGTTGCGCGTTCCCGATTCCGCCGCAGGCAAGCAAGCCCGGTGTCCACAGTGCCAGCAGGTGGTGAGCGTCCCGGCCGCAAGCCCTGCGCCTGACCTATTTGGCGAGGCACCCGTCGAGCCTTCGCCGGCGCGCCGTGAAGCCACTCCCGCTTCAGCATCGACCGACTTGTTTAGCGAACCGTTGCCTGCCAAGCCAGCGACCGCTTCGGCAGATCTCAGCAATCCCTATGCGGCGTCCGGTTTTCACGAACTGGTCAAGCCCACGCCGGGAGCGCATGTCGCTGCGTTGACGCTCACGCCTGTTTCCTTTGACGACGTTTTTAACCTGACTTGGCGGATCTTTCAGCTCCACATCGGTCCGCTAGCGCTGGTGGGATTGATTGCATTTGCCATTCAGGCGGTTCAGCAAGTCTTGGGGTTCGGCATCAATCTGATGGCGGAGATGTCGAACGATCGCCTTGTCGTTCTAGTCACGAATATTGGCGTGAATGTGTTTCACTTCTTTGTAACGCCGATCGTGACGCTCGGTTGCTCGGTGCCATGCCTATTGCTCTTGCGCCAGGGTGAAGCTAAGCCAGGAGACTTTATGAAGTTCACCGCGCATTATGGCCGCTGCCTGCTCAAGGATTTTCTGTATGCTTTGGTGCTGTTGGCGATCTTACTGTGCATGGCCGTGCCTTTGGGCATCCTGGTCGCCGTCAAGCAGCCCGAAGCGGCGCTCGTGGTGGGTATTGTTTTAGGTATTGCGACGATTACGGCTTTTGTATGGCTCACTCTAAGCTTTTATCTGGCCAATTTCTTTATCATTGATCGCCACGCCGGAGCGATGGAGTCGCTGCAACTGTCGTGGCAATTCATGTCGGGAAATCGTCTGCCGGTGTTCGGTCTGACATTTGTCTTCGGCCTTGTTGGCGGGCTACTGGGTTGTTGCACGCTGGGGCTGGGATCGATCCTCGTGACGCCTTTTTTCTTCCTGCTGTCTGCCGTCACTTACATGTTGGCTACGGGGC